>JBEISY010000013.1:0-14306 GCA_040375175.1 Chitinophagaceae bacterium | reverse complement strand
ATTTGTCAACAATGATCTTCTTAACTCTAGTTGCAATGTCAGACATGATTGTAATGTTTGGTTAATACTGGCTGCAAAAATATAGTTTTTGATATAAAAACAACGCTTTGAAGGATTATTGATGTTTTGGCTCTATTTTTTGTATTTTTAGAGACTTCTCCGTTATTTTTCTGTATGGCACTAAAGATCATCGAACATGGCAGCCCGGAATACGCAAAAATGGTACAACTGAGGAACGAAATCCTCAGAAAACCCCTCGGATTGCAGTTTTCAGACGATGAACTGGCCAAAGAAATGAACGATATCCTCATCGGCGCTTTTGACGATGACGATATCCTGGCCTGTTGCATGCTTACCCAGGAATCCAAAGAAAAAGTCAGGCTGCGCCAAATGGCCGTCCTCAACAACCTCCAGGGCAAGGGTATCGGTGCCACCATGATGAACTTCGCCGAGAACGTTGCCCGCGACCGTGGCTTCCACATCATGTCCATGCACGCCCGCAAATCTGCCGTCGGTTTCTACGAAAAACTGGGCTATAAGATCAGCTCTGATGAGTTTGAAGAAGTCACAATTCCTCATTTTGAGATGCAAAAGAAGCTGAGATAGGTTATCAATTAGACAATTTGCCAGTGCGGCAATGTGGCAATGTAGGAAGGCGCGCTTTGCGTAGCGGCGCGCCAGCAGTTACTCCGGGTGTATCCGCGCAGGCCGGCAACGCACGGCCGCGCTTCCAACATTGCCGCATTGCCGCACTACCACATTGCCACATTTTTACTTTATGCCATCTCTCATATAGTGCCTCGCCACCTGCACCTGATCACTATTCTCAAACACATCCTTCGGCAACAGGAAAAAAGATTTGCTGTCGAAATACAAATGAAAAAATCCAGGCGTCTCCAGCATATGGCTGAACTCGCGCCAGGCCCAGATCTTATGACTGATCGATGTTTCGATGCCCATATGGTGCTCATCCAAAGATACCGTGAACTGATCCTTAAATGTTTTTGACCTCCTGTAGATCAAGGCTGGTAGCCAGATCCAGAAGGCTAACATCATCGCGATCCACAACACTGAACTCAGCAAAAAAGGTAACGGCGTGATCAGCTTGAAATAAAACAACACCGCAGACAGCAACGCAAAAACATTGACAAGGATGATCATGAATTTGATCTCCCGCTTGCTGATGAAATGATAACGCAGTGCCTGCAACACCTGCGGCTTCCGATATGATACGTTTACTTTCATTTTTGTTTTTTCAACTCGTTTTCGTGTACGCTCCACTCACCCAATGCCTCGCCCTTTACACCTATAAAACGAACCGTCAATCTACGGTCTTTCGCTTTTCCGGCAATACTGACCCGGCCATAATTTTGCTTCTGATCAATACCGATCACCCGGAAAGGATTGTCTTTTTCATCGGCCCCAAATACATGCGTACCCGAAGTCAGCGGAGATACCGTAATGTCATACATCGGATAGTCCGTCAACCCCTCCACCTTGATCACTTCTGAATGATGCCTGTCACCTGTCAAAAACACCACGCCACTGATCTTCTCTTCTTTTAAAAATTGCATGAAGGGATGATATTCCGCCGGAAACCTGCGAAAACAATCAAAAGGCGATCTCGGATTGAGGACCTGGCTGCCCGTAGCGATGATCTTGAATGTAGCACTGCTTCCCACCAAAGCCTCACGCAGCCATTGCATCTGCTTATCCCCAAACATCTTCTTCTCAGGATTGGGCTTGCCAGCCACTGAATCATCCCAATTATCGGCACTTCGCCAGGTTCTGTCGTCAAGCATGAATATATCCACATCCCCATGACTGATCTTGGTATAAATACCCTGCCCGTTTTCCCCGTAAGAAGGATTGGCCCAATAGCTCATGAAAACGCGACGGCTCTCTTCTTTCAATACATATTCGGTACCATAATCGTTCGGTCCAAAATCATGATCATCCCAGATGGCATAGTGCGGCATCTTCTTCCAGAAATCCTGCAGGATTGGCCTGCTCCGGTCATACTGCGCCCGATTCCACAGCCCCCATGCACTGGTATAATCCACCTCGCGGGTATACCAGTTGTCGCCCAGCCACATCATAAAAGACGCCTCTTCTTTGGCCATTGTAGCATAGATCGATGAGTCTCCGCCATATGGCCTGCCCGGCCTGTCGTACGGTGGCTGGTTCATGTAAGAACAGGACCCCGTGAGGAAACTGAAGTCCGGCACGGGTTTGCGCCACTGCCACAATTCCTTGGTGGTGAAACTGCCTGTTGCAACAACAAGATTATTGACCATCAACTGGTATTCATAACCGGTATTTACTTCCAGACCCGGCAGCGTAAAATGGACAATATTCGATCCCTGCACAGCAGCATCCCCAACGTTCTGGCTCAACGCTGTTGACTGCCTTGGCTGATCTCCTTTTCTCCAGAATTTCAGTTGCGCTTTTGCGCCAGGCTCCAGTTCCGCCCACACTTTCGCTACCCTATAGTCTACCTGCCCCAACATCGGACCGGCCACCAGACCTTTCCTGTCCTGCGCAACCACTGCCATCACGAGAAAAACAAAGGCTGCTGTAAATAAATGCTTCATATTTTTATCATGTGTCCGGCAAATTACTTCATTGCGCCTTTCGTCCCCTCGTCCTGCCCATCATTTTATGGTGGTTTTTGTGTGAAGCCTGCAACACCCCTGCCGCCGTGCCCGAAAGAGCCATGTATCACTGGAAATCTGTTTACCGGCCAAACGGCATGGAATCAGCCTTCCTCTACCACCATGGCATCAGCACCCTCTATGTGAAGTTTTTTGATGTGGACGCTGATCCCCTTACCGGGAAACCGATTCCCATAGCCACTTTACAAGCTCTCAGCCCCTTCCCAGACTCAATGAATATTGTCCCGGTGGTATTCATCACACACGCAGCGCTACGTCAGATGAACAGGGCCAATACAGACAGCTTCGCCAGCAAGATCAGCACCCGGATCATCCAGATCTGCACCAACGCAGGTATCACTCACATCAAAGAGTGGCAGCTGGATTGCGACTGGACGGAAAAAAGCAAAACTGATTATTTCAAATTGGTGGATGCCGTAAAAAAGATCGCCCATCGGCAACAAATAAAACTCTCTGTCACCCTCCGCTTGTATCCATACAAGTACCAGACGCTGATGGGCGTGCCGCCGGCCGACAAAGCCCTGCTGATGTGTTATAATCTGGGGAACCTGACGAATGCAGCCACTGCAAATTCTATCATTGATCCCGATGAGATGAAAAAATACCTGACTGTAGGTAAGCCATATCCCCTGCGCCTGGACGCTGCACTGCCGCTGTTCAGCTGGCATGTTTGGTTCCGCGATAAAACCTACATCGGACTGGTTTATCCTACTGAACTGGATGGTGTTGCCTGCTTGACGCAAACAGGGAATAAACGCGTATTTACAAAAGATACCACCATCAGCGGGCGGCTCTTCCTAAAAGGCGATTGGCTCAGGGAAGAAAGATCCGATCCGGAACAACTGGCGAAAGCAAGGGAGCTGATCCGCACCAGCCTGGGCGGAAAGAGGATCCAGAGACTCGCCCTCTTCCATCTTGATTCATTAATTTTAAACAAATATGATCCCGATGCGCTGGAAGCTCTTTTTGGCCGCCATCCTTAACCTCTTTCTTATCGCCTTTCCATACAATATTATCGGCTGTGCAGGCTCCGATGATCCGTATGATTATTATACGGGATTTTTCGATTACCGACTTGGCAACAACAACAGTCTTCAGGCATTTTACTATACCTATGATTTTCTCTGGAGCAGGGAAGAGCCCGTTGACCAATGGCAGGTGACCGCGCAGGACTGGATAGGGTATACAGGTATTCAGGCTTCTCCAAAAGAAGCGAAGGACCTCACGGGTAACTACACGCATGCACAGTTGCAGGCCTTGTACGTGCAAGCAGAAAAAGCAACAGCAACCAACCTTCCAGATTCGGTTATGCGTAACCGTTTGGTTATAGCATTGGTAGCCAACAAGGACCTGGAGGCACTGGGTTATCTGATGTACTTGCGCAAGATTGAACCCTATGTGCAGGTGGTGGACAGTTGGGACCCGCCTGCGAAAGATATCAGTAAATCCAAGGCCTGGGCCAACAATGGCATCAGTTTGTACAACGCGGCAAAAAAAGATTTTTTCCGCCAACGCTATGCTTACCAGGTTGCCAGATTGAATCTTTACGGTATGGATCCGGACGGCGCTATTCAGTGGGCCGATAAAGAAGCGATCAAGCCCATATCACCATCCATTCATGAGCTTACCGAAGCCATCCGGGCCGGTGCCTTGTATCGCAGGGGTGATAAAGCGCAGGCGGCCTACCGGTTCTGCCAGCTTTTTGCAGAAGGCAAGATGAAGAAGGTTTCCAATTACTACGGGTATCACGTGTACACCCGTGAAATACCGACAGGACTGATATTGGGGTATTGCAAAACAGAGAAAGAAAAAGCCAATGTGTTAGCTACCATTGCCATGGGAAACCCATCGTTGGATCTCAACACACTGGAACGGATCAGCAGGCTGTCCCCGGGTGATACCTTACTGGATATGCTTGCGGTAAGGGAAATCAATAAAATAGAAGAAAAATACCTGAGCAGGAATATGCCCAGAGGTAGCGCCAGTTTTGCGTATAACGTCTACTATGAAGACAAGGATACAGTCACATCCAAACAAGTGAAAGAAACAGCTGAATGGATGCAGTGGATGACAGCACAAAAATCCACGCCACACCCAGGATTGTATGCTACCGGTGCGGCCTACCTGCACTTTATCAATAAAGACTACCCTACAGCACGTCAGTGGTTACAGACCGCTAAGGAAAAGGGCGTTAGTGGAGTGCTGGCGGATCAGTGGCGGCTTACAGAGTTGCTGATCACGATCAATGAACAACCTCTGATAGACTCGGGATTTGAAGCCAAACTGCTTCCTTCCATACAGTGGTTGGAAACCAAGGCTGCGGCGGATAGAAATGCGATGGGATATTATTCCGATGGCCCCTGGACGAAATTCTACCGGAATCTAATGAATTCGGTTATTGCACCCCGTTATGAAAAGCAGGGCGACAAACACAAGATGACCCTGGCCGTAGGCGCAGCAGAAAATATTCGCTCAACCACAGATAATGGGTACAGCAGTTATCAGGCACTGTCCACCCTTCGGAATTCCCTTTCCTCCGCTGATGCCTTGAGGCTTGAAGCGTATATGCGCAATCCATCTGCAACACTATATGAAAAATACCTGATCAAACACACCGGTTTCAGCATCGCGGATGTGCAGGATGTGATTGGCACAACCTTGTTGCGGGAAGACAAACTCGATGAGGCATTGGTGTGGTTCAATAAGATCAATCCAAGATATTACAAGGAAGAACCTTATACCACTTATATGGCAGCCAATCCTTTTGCGGACCTGCTGCTTGATATCCATGCACCAACTGTACAGGACACAGTGAAATACTCCAAGGCTGGCTTTACGAAAAAGATGATCGGTCTGAAGAAACAGTTTAATGAACAAACGGATCCCAATAAAAAAGCGAAGCTGGCTTATGAATTGGCAAAAGGCTATTACAATATGAGTTATTGGGGAAATGCCTGGCTCCTTGTAGCTTATGACTGGAGTGGATCCGAGGGCGATTGGGGACCGGATAAATCAGAATCCTGGCACAATGAATACTACGGTGCATCAAGGGCTGAAACCTGGTTCCAGAAAGCACATGACCTGTACACCAATAAAGAGATGAAGGCGAGGTCATTGTTCATGCTCGCCAAGTGTGCGCAGAAAAAAGGAAAGCCATCGTACAAAACAAACCAAGACTATAACGCTTATGATAAAGCAAAGGAGGCGTATCATTTGAATATGATCCGGAATCCACTGTTCAGGGAGCTCAAGGCGAATTATGGAACCACGGCATTTTATAAAGAGGCGTTGAACACCTGCAGTTACCTTAAAGATTTCCATACAGGTAAAACCAAGATGCCCGGTAAATAAATACCGGGCATAAACCTTAAGTCCAAACTGCAAAACGATTGTTACCTAACGGCCCGGCATGATTTATATCTGCCTGAAGCGGCTTCAGATGGTGATACTGACTTGCTGCAGGAAGAAGCGACGATCGTAATTACGACCAGAGCGAGAATCAACTTTTTCATGTTTTCAGATTTAGGGTAGATATTTCGGCTATTGTTGCCTGTTATGTTCGGACTCATTAACGCACACATCGTACCGAAAATTATTAAGGTGGATATAAAATTCCTCAACACCCTGATTCTCAAAAGAAAAAAAATCCGGTCCTAAGACCGGATTCTGTATTCATTGCCGCATTACCGCATTGGCAAATTGTCTAATTGTCTAACTGCATCCCATCGAATTCCCACAGTTGAGGCACTTGTAACATGTGCCACTCCTTACCGTGATATGTCCGCAGGTGTTACAAGCCGGTGCATCAGACTGCATGCTCTTCATGAACTCCTGGGTGCTGTTCTCTGCTTTTACGGCAGCTGCACGCTGAACCTTAACAGCAGGTGTTGAAGCACCGCTGTTAGATGCTGCGGGAGCAATCACCCTTACGTCAGACAATTCAGGCTTGGTGTCAACAATGGGCTCGTCCCATGCATCTGTACCGGTATTGCCGATCTCCGGTTTATCCAACACGTGCACGAGATCAGTCCTGTTCAGGTATTCATACGCCAGGCAGCGGAACACGAAGTCAACAATTGATGTGGTTGACTTGATATTCGGGTGATCCACCATACCGGCTGGCTCAAACTTGGTGAATACAAATTTCTCTACGAATTCTTCCAGGGGAACACCATATTGCAAGCCAACAGAAACTGAGATGGCGAAGGAGTTGATCAAGCTGCGTAATGTGGATCCTTCTTTGGCCAGATCGATGAAGATCTCTCCCAATGTACCATCAGAGTATTCGCCCGTGCGCAGGAAGATGGCTTGTCCATTGATCTTCGCTTTCTGCGTGAAGCCCCTGCGCTTAGCAGGAAGGGTCTTACGTTCAACGATGCGGGACAGTTGACGCTTCAGTTTGGTATCCGGAGAAGCGGTCATGCGTTTCTGCAGTTCTTCCAGCAGTTCTTCAACAGTGAGTTTACCTACATCAATCAATGGGCTGTCTGCAACAATTGCTTCCTCTTTAACTTCTTCGTCTTTCGCTTTCTTATCGCTCTTGTTGCTCAGTGGTTGAGACAGTTTGGAACCGTCACGATACAATGCACAGGCTTTCAGCGCAAGCTTCCAGCTCAGCATATATGCATCGGCAATCTCGTCAATGTTGGCCTCATTGGGGAGGTTGATGGTTTTGGAGATCGCACCGGAAATGAAAGGCTGTGCTGCTGCCATCATGCGGATGTGACCGTGTGCATGGATGAAGCGCTCACCTTTTTTACCACATTTGTTAGCGCAATCAAAAACAGGAAGATGTGCATCTTTCAGGAAGGGTGCGCCTTCTACCGTCATCGTTCCACATACATAATCATTCGCAGCATCCATTTGCTCACCAGTAAATCCGAGTGCTTCCAGCATACTCCAATTGGGATTGAAATACTCTTCAGGTTTGAACCCGAAGCGCTGCATACACTCTTCGCCCAGCGCATATACGTTAAATACAAATCCGATCTCGAATGCAGATTTAACGGCTTCATCGAGTTTACGGATCTCATCGGCGATGAATCCTTTTTCGCTCAGCGTCTGGTGGTTGATGAAAGGCGCACCGTTAAAGCTGGCCGCACCCACTGCATATTTAATGATCGCATCCTGTTCTTTCTCTGTGTAACCGAGGTTACGGAGGGCGGATGGAATAGATTCATTGATGATCTTGAAATAACCGCCACCGGAAAGTTTCTTAAACTTAACCAGCGCAAAGTCAGGCTCAACACCAGTTGTATCGCAATCCATAACCAGGCCAATGGTACCAGTTGGTGCAATAACCGTGGTTTGTGCGTTGCGATAGCCGTACTTCTCACCCATTTCCACCGCATCATCCCAAGCTTTGCAGGCAGCGGTCAACAGGTAGTCTGGGCAATACTGTGCTTTGATACCTTGTGGCTTGATGCTCAGGCCTACGTACGCATCTTCTGCATCGTAAGCTGCTGCGCGATGGTTGCGCATCACACGCAGCATATCGTCCTTATTCTCGTCGTAACGGGCAAAGGGGCCGAGAATCTGCGCAAGTTCTGCAGAAGTTTTGTAAGAGATACCGGTCATAATCGCGGTAATGGCACCAGCAATGCCACGAGCTTCTTCACTATCATAAGGAATACCGCTTACCATCAGCATAGAGCCGAGGTTGGCATACCCGAGACCGAGTGTACGGTAGTCGTAGCTCAACTGTGCCACTTCCTTAGAAGGGAACTGTGCCATCAGCACGGAAACCTCCAATACGGTGGTCCAGAGGCGCACGGTATATTCAAAGCCGGCAACATCGAAACTGTTATCAGACTCTCTGAAGAATTTACGAAGATTGGCAGAAGCAAGGTTACAAGCGGTGTTGTCCAGGAACATGTACTCACTACATGGGTTGGAGGCCCGGATGCGGCCACCTTGAGGGCAAGTGTGCCATTCATTAATGGTGGTGTCGTATTGGGTACCCGGGTCTGCACAACGCCAAGCTGCATAGGCAATTTTATCCCAAAGGGCTTTAGAAGGGACTTTCTTCATCACCCTGCCATCTGAGCGGGCGGTAAGTTCCCAGTCTTCGCCTTTTTCCAGTTTCTCGAAGAATTCATTGGGGATACGAACGGAGTTGTTAGAGTTTTGTCCGGATACAGTGCGATACGCCTCGCCTTCATAATCGCTGGCATACCCAGCGGCAATCAATGCCCCTACTTTTTTCTCCTCCTCTACTTTCCAATCGATAAACAGTTCGATCTCCGGATGATCCAGATCCAGGCAAACCATTTTAGCTGCACGGCGGGTAGTGCCGCCACTCTTGATGGCACCGGCAGCACGGTCACCAATTTTGAGGAAGCTCATCAAACCTGAAGATGTGCCCCCACCACTCAACTTCTCCCCCTCACCCCTCACACTGGAAAAATTAGTGCCTACACCAGATCCGTATTTGAATATCCTCGCTTCCCTGACCCAAAGATCCATGATACCCCCATCGTTTACCAGATCATCATCAACAGATAAGATGAAGCAGGCGTGCGGCTGGGGCCGCTCGTAAGCAGAAGTCGATTTTTTCAAAATACCATCGGCCGCATCTACATAATAATGCCCCTGGGGCTTACCCTTGATGCCATAGCTCTCATACAGACCAGTGTTGAACCACTGGGGAGAATTGGGTACACAGGCCTGGTTGAGGATGCTGTGGACCAACTCGTCATAAAATACCTGCGCGTCTTCGGCAGAATTAAAATAACTATAACGCTCACCCCAAACCTTCCAGCAATTGGCCATACGATGGGCCACCTGTTTGGCTGAAGTCTCCCTTCCAAGCGATCCGTCTGCCTGTGGTACGCCCGCTTTACGGAAATACTTCTGTGCAAGGATGTCCGTGGCAATCTGGCTCCACTGCTTGGGAACCTCCACATTATTCATCTCAAACACGATCTCACCGCTGGGGTTGCGGATAACTGAGGTACGGTAGTCGTACTCGAACATGTCGAATACACTGATATCGTCTCGGGTAAACTGGCGACGAAACTGAAGGCCAGTGGGGTTTTGGATCTTTTTGGTTGGCATTACAGCTCAGGTTTTATAGTTATGAAAATCAATGTCTTAACAATTTCTTAAAATTCAAGGGGGAGACGAAAATAATTTTCATAAGCGTCACACCAAACTCTTAAATATCAACAGCATGTGGATAAAGATGGTAAAGTGAAGCCTGTGGTAAATCCCATGATTTATGCACCTTTTTTACCAATACGTTATTAATTTTTTTGGCTCGTATGGCAAAGATTACATAAGTGCACGAATAACCTATAGGAATAACCCTAATGTATCCCTAAAACCCTGATCTGGAGCGGATTTCATCCATACTCGACCAATCCCTTCACACATTAGCCCGTTTCGCTTATTTTTGTTGCGGATGACGCAAAAGATTTACCAGGATATCACTAGGAAGAAACAGGCCGGCCACAGGTCATTTGCCGTCTTGGTTGACCCGGATAAGGTGAGCCCCCATCAGATCCATGAGCTTTGTGGCTTGGCCTATGAAGCCGGGGTAGATTACCTTTTTGTGGGCGGCAGCCTGGTGGTCACCAATCATCTGGACGAGGTGGTCACCAACATTAAAAAGGAGACCGATATCCCGGTTATCCTTTTCCCGGGCAGCCCGAGCCAGATCTCCCGGTATGCCGATGCCCTCCTTTACCTGTCCCTGATCTCCGGAAGGAACCCGGAATTGCTGATCGGTCAGCACGTCATCTCCGCGCCCATGGTCCGTCAAAGCGGCCTGGAGATCATGTCTACCGGCTATATGGTGGTAGACGGCGGCGCACCTACTACCGTTTCTTACATCAGTAATGCGGCTCCCATCCCGCATGATAAAAACGAAATTGCCGTCTGTACGGCCCTGGCCGGCGAAATGCTGGGCATGAAACTGATCTATATGGACGCGGGCAGCGGCGCCAGGCGCGCAATCCATGAAGATATGATCGCTGCCGTGGCCCAGCACATTTCCATACCCCTCATCGTTGGCGGAGGCATTACAGACCCGGAAAAGGCCTACCTGAACTGCAAGGCCGGCGCAAATATCATTGTTGTGGGTAACGCCATTGAGAAAGACATGGGGTTGTTGAAGGAGATGAGTAGCGCAATTAAATTAGCTAATTAGTCAATGCGGCAGTGCGGCAATGTTGGAAGGCGCGCCATGCGTTGCGGCGCGCCGGCAGTCACTCCGAGTGGTTCTGCGCAGGCCGGCAACGCACGGCCGCGCTTCCTACATTACCGCATTGCCGCATTTCCAAATTGTCTAATTAATTCAACGGCTTAACCCTACTAGGAGTTTGTTTGCCGCTTATAATTCCTTTACTGCTCTCCGCAATCGCCTTGATGATCTCCGTCATGTTATCCATGTCCAGGGTCTCAAATTCGTCATCCACCGTATGGTAGTACTTTTCCGAGTCCATCTTGGAAGTGGAAATCGTATGTGCCGGAACGCCCAAACGTGCCAACGTGGCGTTGTCTGAACGATAAAATAAATTCTGGTCAGGATACGGATCCGGATGGAACATAAACTTCGTTCCTTTCAGATTCTCTTGCAACAAAGCCCCCATATCGCTCTTATCATACCCCGTGATGTAGGCGGTATTCTTTCCCCACTTGCTGTCTGTGCCGATCATCTCGATGTTGAACATGGCAACCACCTGCTCCGGCGGCAGTTGCTGCGAGAAATAGGTTGCGCCATAGCCTCCAGTCTCTTCTGCTGTAAATGCTACAAACAACAAGGTGCGTTCTGGCTTCGGTTGCTTTGAATAATATTTGGCGAGGGTCACTACAGCGGTAGTACCGGAAGCGTCATCATTAGCGCCATTGAAAATGCTATCGCCATTGACTGCCTTCCCGGTTCCCAGGTGATCATAGTGGCCAGAAAAAATCACAAACTCATTGCTCCGCTTTCCGGGGATCATCGCCACCACATTCCTGAACATGGTGCGGGTAACATTGTTGCTCACTTTTACATCGTAGGCCGATGGGTCCTTGGTGGTCAGCACCACCACGATATTGCCCAGGCCGCCAAAGCGCTGCAGGCCGAAACTCTTGAACCTACGCAGGGCTCGGCGGTTAGATGTATCTGCAAAAACGATCTTGTTCCCTTTCTCACCCGTCATCCCAAATACTTTCTGCCCGAGGTTAGTGCCTTTCTCGATCCATATCTTCTCTGCATCACCAGCTTTCCAATTGATCTGGTCATCCTCGCCCAGCACCATCACGTCCGTAACTTCTACCTTCTCGCCATCAACCGTAACCGTAGCTTCCCTGACCTCTGACTTCACCATCGGAAACTCCTGGTAATAGCTCTTAAGCCCAGTCATGAACGGCAAACCAGCACCCTTGAACTCCGCCGCAATGAGATTCGCCGCTTTGTCGATCCCCGCCATCCCCGGCAACCTGCCCATCATGGAATCTGCAGAAATGGCCTGGAGAAAAGAAGCCACAGCCTCTTTCTTGATCTGTGCCTGAGCAGAACCGGACACCAGCAATGCAACCAAAAGGAGTCTGTACATACCGTTCATTTGGCCACAATTTAACTTTTTAAAGACAACCCGCCACTAGCTATTAGCTACTAGCTATTAGCTATTAGCTATTTTCACCGCTTGGGGACGGTACAAAAATTTAACGCCATTTGTTGAAATAATTTTGCAAATTTGTACTCGGAAATTCAAAGCCCGAGCCGATAAACGAAAATGAGAAAAAACCTGACCATATCAATCGCTGAAGCGCTCTCCCAGAGTGCCATATTGCGTTGGGTTTTTGCTGTTCAACCGAGAACAGTTTTTGCGTACACCCCACGACCCTTTTGGGTGCGACGTTGATACTCCCTTTGCATAGGGCTGCCCGGGGGCGGCGCTATTGTTAACTACCACGGACCAGAGGGTCCCATTACTCATTTCTTTGACCCGTTAACCATAATGCAACAGCAACAGCAACAACAATTCCAGATCGTAGTGGCCGATGAAAGTCATTTTCATTTCGCCGAAACCATATGTGATGAAATGGCAGAGTCTGCCAAGGCCCGGGGAACCGGTATCGCCAAACGTTCGCCTGAATACATCATCGAAAAAATGCAAGAAGGCAAGGCCGTCATCGCCCTCTCCTATGATGGAGAATGGGCCGGCTTCTGCTATATCGAAACCTGGGAAGGGGAATATGTGGCCAATTCCGGTCTCATCGTCTCCCCTAACTTCAGGAAGAGCGGACTGGCGCGCTCCATCAAACACAAGATCTTCGAACTCTCCCGGAAAAAATATCCCGATGCAAAGATCTTTGGCCTCACCACCGGCCTGGCCGTCATGAAGATCAACAGCGAACTCGGTTATGAACCCGTGACCTATTCAGAACTCACTCAGGATGAAGCGTTCTGGGCTGGCTGCAAAAGCTGCGTAAACTATGAGATCCTGATGAGCAAGGAAAGGAAAAACTGCATGTGCACCGCCATGCTTTATGATCCCAAGGATCACTATGAACCCGAAGAAACCAAGCAGTTTTTCGAGGAGAAAAAATCAGTGCTGGAGCGATTGATGAACTTTAAACAATGGAGCCTGCTGAAGGCTCTCCGTAAAGAAGGTACATCATCCGTGAAAGCATTTTTCAGCTATTTGTTTCATTTCTAATCAATCAACATTAGCATATGCAAGACCCCAAACCCGGTACAGGAAAAAAACTGGTTCTCGGATTCAGTGGCGGCCTGGACACCACGTTCTGCGTTAAATACCTGGGAGAAGACCTCGGTTACGAAGTGCATAGCATCATCGTGAATACCGGTGGATTCACAGATGAGGAATTGAAAAAGATCGAGGTACACGCCTATGCCCTCGGCGTGAAAACACATACCACCGTGAATGCGGTGAAGAGTTATTACGACAAGATCATCCGCTTCCTCGTGTACGGAAACGTCCTCAAGAACAATACTTATCCGCTAAGTGTGAGTGCCGAGCGCCTGTCACAGGCCCTCAGCATCGCAGAACACACCAAGAAACTCAACGCAGACGCTGTGGCCCATGGCAGCACCGGTGCGGGAAACGACCAGGTGCGGTTTGACATGATCTTCCATATCATGATACCAAGTGTTGAGATCATCACTCCTATTCGCGACCTCAAGCTGAGCCGCGAAGCGGAGATCGAGTACCTGAAGCAAAAAGGTGTGGAGATGAATTTTGAGAAGGCCCAGTATTCCATCAACAAAGGCCTTTGGGGAACCAGCGTGGGTGGCAAGGAAACATTGAACTCCAATGGTATGCTGCCTGAATCTGCATGGCCAACGCCGATGAGCAGGGGGAGTGAACAGGAGGAGGTTGTAGTCAGTTTTAAGCAGGGAGAGTTGGTGGCGGTGAATGGAAAATCCTTTGGACATCCTACGGAAGCAATTCAATATTTACAAACCCTGGCAGGTCCGTATGGCATCGGCAGGGATATCCATGTAGGGGATACCATCATAGGTATCAAAGGTCGTGTTGGTTTTGAAGCGGCTGCGCCGATGGTGATCCTGAAAGCACATCATGCACTTGAAAAGCATGTACTCACCAAATGGCAATTGCAATGGAAAGACCAGCTTGCACTTTTTTATGGCAACTGGCTGCACGAAGGCCAGATCCT
>JBEISY010000421.1:0-2304 GCA_040375175.1 Chitinophagaceae bacterium | reverse complement strand
CTGGTCACCGGACAGGTTATAGCTGTGGATGGCGGTTGGACCGTATCGGAGGGTCAATATGCATAACCAGCAAGCCATCGGTATAGACCTTGGCGGTACCAGGGTAAAAGGTGTGGTGGTGGATGCCACAGGCAAGATCCTGCACCAGCAATACACCAATATTGAAAACAACAACTGGAAACAGGCCATCGAAACAACGGTTGGCGTACTTCGACTATCCGTTACCGGTAGTCCATTGATTGGCATATCCGCACCGGGGATCCCATCGGCCCAAAACAATTGTATCCAGTTCATGCCAGGCAGGTTGCAAGGGTTAGAGGGAATGATCTGGTCCGATGTATTTGGCACACCTACCTGGGTGGCCAATGACGCCATCGCGGCGATGGCCGCAGAAGCGAGGTTTGGCACGGCAAAAGGTATTCAGCATGCAATTATGCTGACGCTTGGCACAGGCGTTGGCGGTGCAATATTGATCAATGGGAAAATATATACCGGTGCATTTCAGAAAGGCGGACACCTTGGTCATATCACGCTTGACCATACCGGCGAACAGGACATCACGGGCATACCGGGAAGCCTTGAAGATGCCATCGGCAATTGCACCATCACCAAAAGATCTGAAGGAAGGTATCAATACACACACGAACTGCTGGAGGATGTGCGCAAGGGGGACGCTACCGCAATAGCTATCTGGGATCTTTCGGTGAAAAAACTGGCCATTGGCATTGCATCGCTCACCAATGTGCTTTCTCCTGAACTGGTGATCCTTGGCGGGGGCATTACAGAAGCAGGAAGCTTGTTGTTTGATCCCCTTGAACAGTATATGGGGCAATATGAATGGAGGGCCGGCGGACATCAAACAACTATTGTAAAAGCAATTTATGGTGATATGGCCGGTGCCATCGGTGCCGCTGGATTCGCCATGATGAAACAAGATATCAGCAATTAATATGGAACCTATTCAGCAATATCTGCAGGCCAGTGAAAAGATCATCAGCACCATCCGTGCGCAGGAAAACGCTATCCGCACTGCAGCAAAAATGTTTGCCGATACCATTCTCGCCGGAAGAATGGTGCATGTATTCGGCTCCGGGCACAGCAGGATCATGGTGGAAGAAATGTGGCCACGTTATGGATCATTTCCCGGCTTCAACCCTATCGTTGAACTTTCCCTGACTTATCATAACAATGTGGTTGGACCTAACGGTCAGCGTCAGGCGATGTTTCTGGAAAATGTCAGCGGACTGGCGGAACGCATTCTTCGGAACTTTGTGCTGGACAGCAGGGATACAGCGCTCGTTATTTCCTCCAGTGGCACCAATATTGTTCCGGTTGAAATGGCGGAGCAGTTCAGATTGAAAGGCGTGAAAGTGGTGGCGCTCATTACAGCTGAACACTCGGCGGCCAGCGTGAGTAAACGAAGTGATGGAAAAAAACTGGGTGATTTTGCCGATCTCATTCTGGATACCGGCGCACCTGCAGGTGATGCCATGGTCTGGATCGATGGACTGGAAACACCGGTATCACCTGGCTCAACCGTTGGTGGTGCCATGCTCATCAACTGCATCAAAGCAGAACTGGCTTCACTGTTGACGCAGGCGGGCCATCTGCCCAAAGTGCTGACGGCAGCCTGCCATGTGGGTGCCGATAAAGCAAAGGAACTTTTTGAATCTGCTTATGATGAGCACGCGCAAAGGCTCAGTAGACTATATCAATTTTAAGTATCCAGATGCCATTCCCGGTAGAATTCCATATTGGACCGGCGAAAATTTCCGCACATCTCTTGTTGGAGACACTTGCGTTTTTTATCGCCTTCCGGTATTTCCTTTTTCTGCGGAAAAGAAAAGGCGACCGCATTGATGAGCCCAACCGGATCTGGATCATCATCGGCGCAACCGCCGGAGCGCTGTTCGGTTCCCGATTGCTCGGTGCAATGGAAAGTCCGTCTGCATTGATGAATACGAAGCACCTGCTCTTGTATATCTACAGTTCCAAGACCATTGTGGGCGGACTTCTCGGAGGTCTGCTGGGTGTTGAACTGGTGAAAGCAGCCATCGGGGAAAAGACTTCCAGCGGGGATCTTTTCGTGTACCCCTTACTGTTAAGTATGATCATTGGAAGGATCGGTTGCTTCCTGAACGGAACCGCGGAATCAGTAGTAGGGTTGCCCACCCGTTCAGTCTTTGGGATGAACCTGGGCGATGGTCTGCTTCGGCATCCGGTAGCGCTCTATGAAATTGTTTTCCTTGTCTTGCTATGGATCCTCATCCGCATCTTCAGCAAACAGGCTTCCTGGCAATTGGG
>JBEISY010000019.1:0-12063 GCA_040375175.1 Chitinophagaceae bacterium | reverse complement strand
GCTGTGGCATAGAAAGAAGCAAATGGATTATAACGCAATCCAGTTTGCACGGCCGCCATGCTTTCTGCATCTATCTCGGCTTCCTGGAGTCCCACAAACATGATCTGGTTCCTGAAGGTTGGATTCATCCCTCCGGCATAGAATCCATTCAGAAGGCTGGAATTTTCAGAGAAATTGGCTCCTCCCTGGATGCGGTTGATCCATGCCCACTTTTTATGAATGGGTGTTACGCTGTAAAAATTGGCCGTAGCCCGGGCATAGTTGCCCCATGGGATGAGTTGTTTATTGATTTCCCCTACGAGCGTACCATCCTCATACACCTGAAAGTCTGGATTGACGCCCAACACAGCACCTCCTTTCAGTTCAACCACCATCCCCTTGTGTGCATACTGTGGTTTGTTCAGCGTATTCCTTTGCCAAAAGCCATACAGGTGAAAATAGTTGTTATGTCCACTGAAGTAGGTGCCCGTCAGGATCTGTGGTTTTGCTGCAATGTTTTCCCACTGCACCCCAATTCCTCCGGCGGACCGTTGTTTGGAGGAAATTTGAAATCGGTTGTCGATAGTCAGGTATTTAAATTTATATTGTCCGGTGCGCACAAAATTGGTAAATACCGGAACATCCTGAAATTCGGTATACACCTGTAGTTTATTGCTCCAGGGGCGTGAGTAACCGAACATTTGCAGGTGCTCTGCCATCGCCCGGAAGTTTTCTCCAAGATTTACAGTAGCCATGGTCCGGGAGAACTTACTCAGCATGTTTCGCGCGGTGACATTAAGGTGCACACCAAAGCCGGTGAAATTATTCTGGGAGATGCCCACCTTCATCATCACAGGTGATTCCGGCTTGATCTTGTAAAGTAATTCATGCGCGCCGGTACTGTCGTCCCTCACTTCATAAGAGATCGATTTATACATTCTGTATGCAAAGGCCTGACGTGATTCTCTTTCGAGTTTGTCTGACATATAGACTTTACTGGTATCAACACCTGCCTGTTCCAGGAATGCTTTTTTTGTTTTGTTATCGATTCCCTCAACAGTAATTTTTTTGAACTGAAATCCGTTGAATTCCTGCAGGCGATTTTTGCGAAACACATAATTGGGATTATTTGCCTTAAGGGAATCTGCCAGGTGTTTGAAATAAGGATAAAATTTCCTCCCTTCAGCAATGCCGAGTTCAATGATGGCATCGCCATCATCAAAGCTCGCGGATGTGAAATCGCCCATCGGAACATTGATCAATAGGTCTGTAATGGCGGATTCAATGATCCTGTCGTTATTCTCATTCAGAAAAATCACCTGGCTCAGCACCGTTGCCACATTGTCCAGTTCTTCCACATTTTTAATGGGCGTACTTACAGACACACCGATGGTATAGGTAGCACCCATTTCTTTGAGGTCCTTCACGGGAAAATTTCTGGTTACACCTCCATCCACCAGTCTTCGTCCTTCCCATTCCACAGGTGAAAAGGCGCCGGGGATGGCCATGCTTGACCTGATCGCCCGCACGAGGGAGCCTCTGTTGAGTACCACTGATTCGCCGGTTGCAAGATCAGTGCCGATGCAGGCATAAGGAATAGATAGCTTGGAAAAGTCTGAAACGTTGGAGACGGGGTAGAAGTACTTCTCCAGGGTCAGCCATAGTTCCTGGCTTTCCAGGAAACCGGATGGCAGCGAAACCTTACCCCCTTTGATCGGCAGTTCCACAGCGTATTTACCATACTCAGTTTTCTCTTCCATGATGTAACTGGTCATGGGAATTGAATTGCTCAGCAAAGTGCCCCAATTGATATGCCTGGCAATGTATTCAATGGAATCACCGGAATAGCCTGCAGCATACAATCCTCCAACGATGCTTCCCATGCTGGTACCCGTCAGATAATCAATGTTCAATTCTGCAGAGTCAATCGCTTTCAGGATACCGATATGTGCCAGACCTTTTGCGCCTCCGCCTGCGAGGGCAAGACCAATCCCGCCTTTAGGTTTCTGGGCAAACAACTGTACGCTGAACAAGAGTGCAGCAACAAAGAACCATTGGAATTTTCTCATAGCGGGAATTACTTAACGAAAATAAGGACAGAAGCCTATCCAATGCAGCTGCTTTCGCTACACCGGGTTTACTTTTTATTTTTTTTATGTACCAAATGATAGGAATGCTGTATCCATTCCCTCAACATGGCATTTTTCACGGAACCATCCACGATGATGGTGTTCCAATGTTTTTTGTTCATGTGATAGCCCGGGATAACACAGCTGTAATTTTCTCTCAGTTCTTCTGCAAGCACAGGATCACATTTCACGTTGAATTGAACGGGTTCTGTATCCAGCGAGAGCAGGAGGAAGATCTTGCCTTGTACCTTAAACACGAGTGTGTCTGGGCCAAAAGGAAGCGTTTCCTCCACTTCAGGAAGCGCAGTGCAGTAATCCCGGATCTCATCAACTTGCATCATCATTCAAAGTTGTAAAAGCCCTGCTTTGAATAAACTATTTACTGGCTTGTTGTCCCAGAACAATTCAAAATCTTCCAGGCCTTTGGCTTCATAATCTGCCTGCAGGAACTGTACCGTCTTCAGGGGAACTGATCCCATATGCAGCGAAGGCAATATTTCCATCAGCCATTTCCCTTTTGCAGGGTCCACCTGGATCACCAGCTCATTTTTTTGTGTCAGGAACCTGAGCTCCAACATCTCCCAGCTGTTTCCTTTTTTGGAGCGTGTGATGGTTTGTGCCGATGGGTCATTGCCAAGCCAGATCAGTTTTCGATTTTTTCCCTTTACATATTCATCTCCTTCTACGGCTTGCTGGATGAAATCAGGCGATACCGTTGTTTTGGGCACCCGATGATCAAACCATTTCTGCAAGGGCCAATCAAAGCATTGTCCATGCATATAGTTATGCAATGCTTTTTTGAGTCCAAAGCTAAACTGCAGGTGATCGGCACCGGTAGGATCAACATGGCCAATATCGTTGTTCGCAAAGCTGCCAACAGTATCAGTTTGCTTTTGCACTTTGAATTTCGCCGGCGCTAGTCCCACGGGACTATGTGCCGTCATCGTGAACAAATGCCAGAAAGCGGATTGCAGAACGCCGGTTGCGAACATCTGCCGAACCATCTCCAGTGAATCAATGGTTTCCTCTTCCGTTTGCGTAGGGAAGCCATACATTAAGTAGGCGTGCACCATGATTCCTGCATCTGTAAAGGATTTACTCACCCTGGCCACTTGCGCCACCGTGATCCCTTTCTGGATGAGCGTGAGTAAACGATCTGAAGCCACCTCCAGGCCACCACTTACTGCAATACATCCTGAACGTTTGAGCAACAAACACAGATCCCTGGTGAAACTTTTTTCAAACCGGATATTGGCCCACCAGCTGACCACCATTTTTCTGCGGATGATCTCCAGTGCCAGCGCCCGCATCAACGCGGGTGGCGCTGCTTCGTCCACAAAATGAAATCCCGTTTGGCCTGTCTGTGCAATCATGGCCTCCATCCGGTCTGCCAACAAGGAAGCTGTTACGGGTTCATAGATTTTGATATAATCAAGAGAAATATCACAGAATGTACACTTGCCCCAATAGCATCCATGTGCCATGGTCAATTTGTTCCATCGGCCATCACTCCAAAGGCTGTGCATCGGATTCACAACCTCAATGGCTGAAATATATTGGTCCAGCAAGAGATCACTGTAGTCTGGCGTACCCACTTCCGCAAAAGAATAGTCTTTACACAAGCTGTTGTTCTGGTAGGTCACCTGATTGCCTTCCCTGTAAAAACATCTTTTCAAAGATGGCAGGTCCGTTAGTTCCTGCACATATTTCACCAGCTGCTCCACGGGCGCTTCACCGTCATCAAGGGTGATAAAATCCACATAATCAAATACGCGCGGATCAGACAATGACCGCAGTTCCGTATTCGCAAAACCGCCGCCCATCGCCACTTTAGCGGCAGGATGATTTTTTCGGATCCATTGCCCGCAGCGCAATGCTGCGTAAAGATTTCCCGGAAACGGAACGGAAATGGCTACAAGCTTTGGATCAACGGCTGCCATTTGTTGTTGGAGCAGGCGGATCATGATCTCATCAATGAATGTGTGTGGCTGCTGCAGGTGCTGGTGCAGTTCATCAAAACGGGCGGCAGAACGACCCAGCTTTTCAGCATACCTGGAGAATCCAAAATGCGGATCCACTGTTTCCTGGATGAAATCACTGAGGTCTTCCAGGTACATGGTGGCTACGTGTTTTGCACGGTCCTGCGTACCCATCGTTCCGAAGGCCCATAGCAGGTCATCCACCTGGGAAAATCTCGAGGCTTCTGGTAGAAAATTCCTGCCCGCAATTTGCTGCGCTAGCGTTGGCATTTTTCCTTGCAGGAACTGAACCACAGGCTCAACCGTTTGTACATAGTCTTCCCTGAAAGCCATGATCCTGCGCGCATTGGCGCTAAGGCCGATGTTTGTTTCAGATACCCTGTTGAACAATTTTTGCAATCCCTCTCTGGAGTACAGGGCGAGGGTGACTTCAATGCCGAGGTCCGCCTGAAATGCCGATATCCCTTTCGTGTGAAGGAATCCCTTCAGGTACGCTGTAGCCGGATAAGGCGTATTTAGTTGCGTGAACGGGGGAGTGAACAAATAGACGGTGGCGCTCAAAGAGAAAATTTGAAGTGTAAAAGTACTACAAGTCTTTAACTAAGGCTGTGTTTCATCTATTCCACCCATCGGTCCCAAATCAAGTATCTTTAGGCAACCAAATCAACACCCATGCGCATCGCTGTGTTCAGTACCAAGTCTTACGACAGGGATTATTTTTCCCGATACAATACAAATCCTGCGCAGGAGCTTGTTTTTTTTGAAGCACCTTTAAATATACAGACTGCCAACCTCACCCAGGGATTTGGCGGGGTCTGTGTGTTTGTCAATGATAAGCTGGATGCCGAGACCATTGCCGCAATTGCGGCCAACGGTGTTAAACTGATTGTGCTTCGATGCGCAGGATTCAACAATGTGGACCTTCCTGCCACCAAGGCGCATGGCATCAGTTTGCGAAGGGTTCCTGCCTATTCGCCGGAAGCTGTTGCGGAACATGCCGTGGCCTTGATGCTAACCCTTGCACGGAAGACACATAAAGCATATAACAGAGTGCGGGAACAGAATTTTTCACTGGAGAGACTGAACGGCTTCAATATTCACGGCCGAACCATCGGAATCATTGGGACCGGAAAGATTGGTCAGGCTTTTGCAAGAATTATGCTGGGCTTTGGTGCAAAGGTGCTTGCCTATGATCTTTATCCGTCAGACGCATTGAAGGCCTTGGGGATTGCCTATGTTGAACTCGAACAGTTGATGGCTGAAGCCGATATCGTTTCACTACACTGCCCGCTCACCCCGGAAACGAAATACATCATTAACAGCGAGCGACTGCAGCACATGAAGCAGGGTGTTATGATCATCAATACCAGCAGGGGTGCACTGATCAACACCAAGGATGTATTGGTGGCGCTCAAACAAGGGAAGATCGGTTATCTGGGAATCGATGTCTATGAACAGGAGGAGAAATTGTTCTTCAAAGATCTTTCAGAGAGTATTGTTCAGGATGACATGATCGGCAGACTAATGTCTTTCCCTAATGTATTGATCACCGCGCACCAGGGATTTTTCACGCATGAAGCGCTGGAACAGATTTCGCTGGTTACCCTTACAAACATTCGTGATTTTGAAGCCGGTATAGTCAATAACAATGAAGTGAGCTGATTATTGTTTTTCGTAGCACAAAGCGATCTCTCCATTCGGGAATACTTCCTGTTTGGCCAGCGTGAATTTTTTCAGGTCACTTCCCTTAGGATAGAGTTGAATCCCTCTTCCTAGTATCACCGGGTTGATGAAGATCCAATACTGATCGATCAGGTTGTCTTCCATGAGGTGTTGTGCAAGGGAAGGGCTACCGAAGATCAGGATGTCTTTACCTGGCAGTGATTTAATCTTTTCAACCGAATTTTTCAAGTTTTCGCGAATGATGATCACGGAGGGATCGGGTAGATCCTGTGTTTTACTGATGATGATCTTTTGGACGGCGGCGTACCAGGTGCTGTATTTCTTTGCGGCGGGGCTGGCATCCGGCTGGTCTTTCACAAAGGGCCAGTGCGCTTCCAGTAATTCATAAGACACCCTGCCAAACATGGCGGCATCTGCCGTTTCAGTGAGGGAAGTCACAAAGGCGAGGTTGTTTTCACCGGGGTCAAAATCATGCAGCTCTCCCTGCGGGCCAGCCATAAACCCATCCAGGGAGGTATGTACGATGAGGACAAGTTTTCGCATCAACGGAAATCAAAAAGCCCCATCCTGCGATAGGGCTTGTGAAAAGAGGCATATTACTCAGAGCAATTCAGCATTCAGGCTGATCTCAGTGTTAAGCAGTTTGCTGATCGGGCAATTCAGTTTTGCATCTGTAGCACATTCCTGGAATTTTGCTGCATCGATGCCGGGTACTTTAGCCTTCAGCTCAAGTACGGATGAAGTGATGGCGCCATTCTCCAAAGTTATGGTGCAGGTTGTTTCGATGGATTCAGGTGTGAATCCAGCGGCACCCAGCACAAATGCGAGTTTCATACTGAAGCATCCTGAATGTGCGGCAGCTACCAATTCTTCAGGATTCGTACCGGTGCCCTGTTCAAATCTGGAGAGATATGAATATTGGGTATTGGCTAAAATGCCGGATTGTGAACTGAGGTGACCACCACCTTCCTTACCAGAGCCGTTCCAGACGGCTGTTGCTGTTCTTTTCATATGTTGAAAATTATTCGTGAATGTTATTGGTTCGATAAGCTAAAATTAAAGCATAACTTGATTAAATTGCTCTCATGGGCAGAATCAATTATTCTTCCGGAGCCAAATGGGAAGCCATCGTTGGATATTCAAGGGCCGTAAAGGTTGGAAACATCATTGAAGTTACCGGAACGGTAGCGGTTGACGACGAAAGCCGCTTACAGGGAGGCGATTCAGCATACGCGCAAACCCACTTCATCCTGGAGAAAATTTCGGCTGTCCTTGAAAAAGCCGGTGCAGGGATGAAGGATGTTGTACGTACACGCATGTTTGTGACAGATATCTCGAGATGGGAGGAATTTGGCAAGGCCCACGGTGAGTTTTTTGGAGAGATCAGGCCGTGCACCACATTGGTGGAAGTTGCCAAACTGATCGCCCCGGAATACCTGATCGAAATAGAGGCCACTGCCATCATACAAAACCAGTGATTATGATGAATGTTTTTGTAAAAAAATTGCAGTATAAGCTGCAATCGCTTGTCTTGATTACGCACGCGCCTGATACGTTTGCCGAAGTGATGAAAGCATTTGCTGCAACGGCAGACGTACACACAGAGCCTCGCAAAGGGACTTGTTATGCTTTTGTGATCCATTTTGTGCAAAAGCCTGCAGATGTACATAAGGCTGCAAAGATGATCAGCAGTAGTCTGGAGGCCGATGGCGTCTTGTGGATAGCCTATCCCAAGAAAACATCGAAAAAATATAAAGCGGAGATCACAAGAGACGATGGATGGCAGTCCCTTGGCGACCATGGATTTGAACCTGTATCACAGGTTTCTATTGATGACGACTGGAGTGCGCTTCGATTCCGAAAAGTAGACTTTATCAAAACGATGACCCGGCGTGCTGAAATGACATTAAGCAAGGAGGGTAAGCAAAAGACTTCCGGCAAAAAATAAGGATGCCGTCCTTTGCGTTAATTTTACGTTTTAACCAATCATGCAGATCAGTTCCCCACTCCCCAAAGTAGGCACCAATATTTTCACCATCATGTCTGGCCTTGCCGCAGAAACCGGCGCCATCAACCTCGGTCAGGGTTTTCCGGATTATCCGATGGACCATGAACTGCACCAGCTTGTGACGAAGGCCATGGCAACGGGTCACAATCAATATGCACCCATGCCCGGTTTGCCATCACTCCGGGATGCGGTCGCCGCAAAGATCGAGCGGATATACGGTACAAAAGTTGATCCGGTAAATGAGATCACCATCACGCCCGGTGGTACCTATGCCATATACACGGCCTTCACCACCATCCTCACAGAAGGTGACGAAGTGATTGTGCTGGAGCCATCTTATGACAGCTATGTGCCTAATATCGAAATCAATAAAGCGAAAGCGATCCTGATCCCCTTAAAAGTACCAGGTTACGGGGTGGATTGGCAGGCGGTAGAGAAGGCCGTCACACCCAGAACAAAGGCCATTATCATCAACAGTCCGCATAACCCAACCGGTGCGGTTTTGTCTGAAGCTGATATGCTTGAACTGGAGCGGATCACCGATGGCACAAATGTTTTCATTGTGTCAGATGAAGTGTATGAGCATTTGATCTTTGACGGCATCGAGCACCAGTCCGTACTTCGATATCCAAAACTTTTGGAAAGAAGCTTTGTCTGTTTTTCATTTGGCAAAGTGTATAACTGCACCGGATGGAAGCAGGGATATTGTGTGGCTCCTGCGGCACTGATGAAAGAGTTCAGGAAAGTGCATCAGTTTAATGCGTTCAGTTGTTTTACACCTACGCAGGTAGCACTGGCTGAATATCTGTTCAGTGAACAGGCCTATCTTCGCTTGGCTGGTGAGTTGCAGGCAAAGCGCGACTATTTCATCTCCCTGATGAAGCAAACTAAGTTCAGTCTGCAACCTTCTTACGGAAGCTATTTTATTTGTGGTACATACGAGAAGATATCCGATGAGGGCGATAAAGACTTCGCCGTCCGGCTCACGAAGGAGATAGGTGTTGCAACAATTCCAGTATCTGCTTTTTATCAAAACGGAAAAGACGATAAAGTGCTGCGTTTTTGTTTTTCCAAAAAAGAAGAAACCCTGGAGAAAGCAGTGGAGCGCCTTGTGAAGCTTTAGCTAAGAGGGACCTCCCTGAATTGTATACCTTCGTTCCGGCTATGCAGAAAAAATACGCCGGCATTTATTTCATGCTACTGGCCGCACTGGGTTTCTCTACTATGGGTGCGGCGGCAAAACTATTGAAAGGTTATTTCAATGCGGGCCAGCTGGTGTTTTACCGCAACGCGGTGGGACTCGTTTTACTGATGATCGGCTTGCTGATCAAACCGCCCGTTCAAACTGGCGGAAAACTTGGCTGGCTAGCTTTCCGGGGGCTGATGGGCACTACAGCATTGTACACTCTTTTGTATTGCATACTCCATATGCCGCTGGGTACGGCCATGACCTACAACCTCACCTCGGCATTATTCATTGCACTTTTTGGTTTTTTGTTTTTTGGCGATTACCACGGTCATCGGGTAACCCTTGCCGTTATCCTCGGATTTCTTGGTATGCTGATGATCTATAAGCCGGGATTCAGCAGCTCGCCCTGGTATGATCATTTTGCGGGGTTGATCTCCGGCATCACATCGGCAATAGCCTACCTCACCGTTGGCAGACTCTCTAAGTATTACGACAGCAGGATCATTGTGTTGAGTTTTTTGTTGTCTGGCGTGATCCTTCCGTCTATCTCACTCTGGGTACATCACGGTTTAGGTGTGCCAGCCAATGATCTTTTTGTGATTGCCTGGAAATGGCCAGACAGTATACAACAATGGGCCCTCATCCTGGTATTGGGCGTTGCTGCTTTGTTTGGTCAATTCTTTGTGACGAGGGCATATGGGTCAGACAAGCCCGGACTGGTGTCTGCTATCGGGTACAGTAATATTGTTTTTTCACTCATTTTCGGATTGATGCTAGGAGACGCTTTCCCGGACTGGCTTTCCTTCATCGGCATTCTCTGTATTATCTCCAGTGGCATTATTATTTCTGTGCTTAAGAAGAAATCCTGAATGAGATTAAGTCTTTCAACACTACGGATTGCTTAAATTGGAGGACAGAAACCAAACTGCACATGCGTATTTTTTTGACTTCCATTTTTTTCTTCCTGAGTTTTTTTGTGAATGCCCAGATCCTTAGTCAGCGTGATCAGGCTGTTGTGATCGATGAGATCCTTGCGGACAGGGTCAATAATCTTCTGCCACAATTGATGGAGCGGGCGGGGATTGATATGTGGGTGATCATTTCCAGAGAGTACAATGAAGACCCGATCATCAAGACATTTTTGCCCGCAACGTGGTTATCGGCACGGAGGCGGACGATCATCGTGTTTTATAACGATCCATCCAAAAAGCAGTTTGATAAACTGGCCATCGCCAGGTACAATGTGGGCGAGACCATTAAGGCATCCTGGGACATGCAGAAGTTTCCTGATCAATGGGATGCGCTCATCGATATCATCAAAGCAAGGAATCCGAAAAAGATCGGCGTCAATACTTCTGTTGATTTTGGTCATGCAGATGGCATCGATCATACAGAGTATCAGGAGTTGGCCAGGCGACTCGGTGCTGATGCCAGGAAACTGGCATCCGCTGAGAAACTTGGCGTGAGCTGGCTGGAGACCAGGACGGAACGTGAGATGGCGATCTATCCGCAACTGGTGCAGATCACACACGATCTCATCTCGGAAGCATTTTCAGAGAAGGTGATCACTCCGGGTATCACTACAACGGATGATGTGGTGTGGTGGTTCCGGTCAAAGTATCGGGAACTCGGACTAGACACATGGTTTCATCCATCGGTGGATGTACAGCGGAATGACCCGCAGAACTTTGAGCATCTTCGCAGTTTTTCCAATCGGCCCAAAGATCAGGTGATCATGCCCGGGGATCTTTTGCATTGCGATGTAGGTATTACATATCTGCGACTGAACACAGACATCCAGCAACATGCATATGTGCTGATGCCGGGAGAAACCAGTATGCCACAAAGCCTGAGAAAAGCATTCAGCAATGGAAACAGGCTTCAGGACATTCTGACCAGCCAGTTTAGAGAGGGCACTACAGGCAACAAGATGCTGGCGGCGGCATTGGCACAGGCTAAATCCGAGGGCATCGTGCCCAGCATTTATACGCATCCGTTGGGTACCCATGGCCATGCGGCAGGACCAACCATCGGGATGTGGGATATGCAAGGCGGGGTGCCTGGAAGCGGCGACTATCCTTTATATCCATTTACAGCTTATTCTATTGAGTTGAATGCGGCAACCTTGGTGCCTGAATGGAAAAAAGAAGTGCGCATCATGCTGGAAGAAGATGGATACTGGGATGGAAGAACCTTTCGATATATCAACGGCCGGCAGAAAGAGGTTTATCTTATTCCGAGGGTCAATCAGCAACTTGGGAATTGAAATTTTATTCATGATGCATAAATGAAGATATATGAAGCACTTGTCATTCTTATTGCTTTTGTGCTGTCTGATGGCTTGCCAGAGTAGCACTGAAACAAATACAGAAGGTGATCGGGTGCATTTGGTTGTCAACCCCAGCACCATACAGAACGGTAGCTGGGAAAAGATTTCGCTGCCGATGATCTGGTGGATCGATATTCATGGTGATGAGGTGTTGTATCAAAATAAAGCCAAGGAGTTTACCCGTGAACAAATTATTTCATATGCTGCACATAACTATTTGGATGATGTTGTGAAAGAAGGCCATCAGTGGTTTTTTTTGAATACAGCTGGAAACATTCGAAATGATGTTCTGGATGGATTGAAAGCAGTTGGCTTACAGAAGCATGCTGAGATCTATCAGCAGGCACTGCAAAAGTTTGCACAAACCAAGGATCTTGAGGCTGATTTTGCGGAGGAAGATACAGGGATCATTCTCTTGCGGGAGAATGAAGATGTTGACGGATTTTTCCGAGCCTATGTAAAAGCAAATTCGGATAAGTTCTACTATGATCAGTGGGTTAACAAGCCGGAGTAATCTTTCGCAAGAATCGGGTTGTGGCGGTATAGCCTTTTTAGTTGTTTTGTATAAAACATTGTATCATGGACAACCAGGAAAAGGTGGATTTCGAGCGCATTGCCAAGGCCATCGATTATATTACAAAACACTACAAGTTGCAGCCTGATCTGGATGCGCTGGCATCTGAAGTGCACATGAGTTCATTTCATTTTCAGCGCATGTTTCACGCATGGGCAGGAACAACGCCAAAGAAATTTCTCCAATATGTCAG
>JBEISY010000318.1:0-3243 GCA_040375175.1 Chitinophagaceae bacterium | reverse complement strand
GAATTTGCTTTCAGCGAGTTTGTAAGCCTGCAGGATGCCTGCTTCGCCAGGTGTAAATCCGCCAGCCTCCAGATTCTCGATGGCGTCATAAATTTTCTTCTTTTCTTCCCCGCTTGTTGGTGTCAGCATTACACCCACCACACTGCCGTATACAACGATTGAAACAGTATCGATGGGTCTCAGATTTTCCACAAGCTTTCGGAAGGATGATTTAAGCAAAGGGAGCCTGTTGGGCATATCCATCGATCCCGATACATCAATCAGAAAGACCAGGTTGCTCGGGGGCACTTTATCCAACGGTAGTTTCCGGGTATTGATCTGCAGAAACAACAATTGGTTACCCGATGTCCATGGACAGGAAGTCAGTGAGGATTCCACTTTGAAGACGCTGTCTTTAGGCGGATCATTGTAATTGAAATTAAAATAGTTGAGCATCTCCTCAATGCGTACCGCATCCGGAGGAACCTGGCTATTCATATTCAGGAAGCGCCTGATATTACTGTAAGAGGCCCGGTCAACGTTTAATACCAGGCTGGTGTTGGGATATTTCTCAGCCTGTATAACATCGTTTTCAATGATAGTGTTATAGGTTTCATCACCTGCTACCCATTGTTTGTCTGCCTTCATACGCATATCCGCTGTCACAGACAGCAATGTGTGTTTCTGCAGGCTGGCTGTAAACGGCTGCATCTTCATTTGCAGGGATAGAAACTTGGATGTATTCACCTTTACATGCAGCGGGTCATATCCCTCCAGGTAAAAGCTCAGGCTGTCTACATCCTTGGAACTAAGGATACCGAAGGCGCCACCAACACCAGAGGCATATGGTAATCCCGTTGAGTGGAGAATAATCTTCACATTCTGAAGTCCGTTATTCTTCTCGTCTTTAACCTCACCACGGATATAATACTGTGCTGTTACCAGACGGGGCAACAACATACTAAGGGTCAGTATAAAAAAAAATCGTTTCAAGTAAGCGTTTTAAGAGTAGTTTTTAAGGGCAAATATACTCAACTCTCACCCTGAAGCCTCACCCTAAACTACCTGGTAGATCTCCGGTAAGTTACGACCATAACCATCATAATCAAGGCCATAGCCTACAACAAATCTGTCAGGGATCGTAAACCCAAGGTAATCAATGCCAACGGGATGAACCATGCTCTCCGGCTTGTGCAACAACACACAGATCTTGAGTGATCTGGGTTGCTGATGTTCCAGTTGAGGCAGGAAGGCGTGCATGGTTTTACCGGTATCAATGATATCTTCCAGGATGACAACATCTCTTTCATGAAGGTCAACATCCAAACCTATGGAGGTAATCACGTTGCCAGTAGATTTGGTCCCTTTATATGATGCGAGTTTGATGAAACAAATCTCAGCGGGGATGTTGACGTGTTTGAAGAGGTCAGCGGCAAACATAAATGAGCCGCTGAGGATGGCAATGAACAGGGGATTTTTTCCCTGGTAGTCTTCGTCCAATTGCCGGGCGAGTTTCTTTACAGCAGTCTCAATTTCCGCGGCGCTGATATAAGGTGCAAATTCCTTATCATGAACCCGAATCGTTTTCATCAATTTACGTGTTGGGTGAAGGCAAGCCTGGGACGTTCCGGTGCTTCTGCTTTCAAATATAGTTTTTCTCCGATGGCCGGCTTCATCTCCAGGCTAAGTTGATTGTATTTCAACAAGCTCTCCAACCGTATCCCCTCCTCCTGGGCTATTGAATACAGATCATCGCCTTCTGCAAAAAGCCGAAACTCTTTGCTTCCCTGTTTACGCTTGCGTTGCAGGTACAACAGTTGGCCATTCTGGACGGTTTCCTGGCCGGCAGGCAATTCATTGAATTCCTGCAACCAGTCAATGGTTAACACATATTTTTTGGCAACATCCATGAGTGAAGTTCCTGGTGCGGCCCAGATGACCTTGGTATCATTGATGCGAAACTCCCCCAGAGGATATTTCACTTCGTTCTTCTCCACCGCTTTGGGATCACCGGCCGGACCTGAACCAGGCGATTCAAGATATACTCCGGAAGTTCCGGTTCCGCCAGCTGCAATCGCCATATCCGGACCCGTCATCCTACCCATGGCAATCAGGGTATAATCATTCAGGGAATAGGCTTCAATATACTTGATCAGGATGTAAGCGTATTTGGGGTTGGTGGCATAACCCGCGGCACGAATACCGTGGGACCATGCTTTATAATCTGCCGGATCAAGTTTAAACAAATGGGCATAGCGAGGGGTCTGGGCTAAATAATCTGAGTGATCACGATAGGAATCTTCTGCACTCTGGTACTTTCGGAAACATTCTCCCTTTGCGTCATCATCATGATATACTTTCTCTCCCGTCCAGCTGGATTTACATTTGATCCCGAAATGATTGTTAGAACGCATCACCAAATTGCTCCTTCCGGCTTCTGTTTCAAGGATACCCTGAGCAAGGGTGATAGCCGCAGGCACACCGGAGCGTTGCATCTCCGCCATGGCGAGATCCTTATAATTATCAATGTACGCCGTGATGGTCTCAGGCGTCAACTGTGCGCTGGCCTGGCAGGTTATCCATACAGCAATGATCAATAAGCACAACTTCTTCATTCGTGGTTCATTTTTTCCGGATGAGCATCAACCCATCCCTGACGGTCATTAAAACATTTTCCGTACGAGGGTCTGCTTGTACATGCTGATTAAATGCATGTATGGCCTTCGCACTTTTGCCTTTCACTTCTTCCTCCAGAACCTGCCCATGAAACAACACATTGTCCGCTATGATAAAACCACCACTTCTCATTTTAGGAAGGACGGCTTCATAATAAAGGACGTAATTTATTTTATCTGCGTCCAGGAACAGGAGGTCCCAGTCTTCATTTAACGTTTCTATAAGGGGTAACGCTTCACCCACATGCTGTATTATCCTATCCCTGAATGAACTGCGATTAAAGTACGCGCTGGCTGTAATTGCGTCAGATTCCCGCTTCTCTATGGTATGCAGGATCCCTGTTTCAGCCATCCCCTCTGCAAGGCAAAGGGCACTATAACCCGTCATCGTCCCGAGCTCCAATACCCGCGCAGGCCGGATCATGGCGCTCAACAGCGCAAGTACCCTACCCTGCACATGACCGCTAAGCATATGAGGCTCAGGATGTTGGGCGGCCGTAAATGCCGAAATTTCGGCCAAAAGACCTTCCTCTGCTGAAGAGAATGCCGCAGCATAGTCATTTGCTTTCTCGATGATCCAGTCCAATCG
>JBEISY010000232.1:0-4060 GCA_040375175.1 Chitinophagaceae bacterium | reverse complement strand
TGTTTTTTCCGTCCAGCTTGGTATAAAACTGTTCCCGTGCATCAACGCCTTTGACGTTGAGCCCTATTGTATTGTAAGTATAGAGGACCTGTTGGAATTCATCTTTCCGCAACACGCCGTTGTCGACAAATATCCCGAAGAGGTTTTTGCCGATGGCTTTGCTGATGAGGGTGGCCGCTACGGTGGAATCCACGCCGCCGCTAAGGGCCATGATCACTTTTTTATCCCCGATCTGTTCTTTCAGGGCATTTACGGTATCGGTGATGAAATGCGCGGGGGTCCAGTCTTGCTTGCAGCCGCAGATCTCCACGAGGAAATTCCGGAGCAGTTGTTTCCCTTTTTCCGAATGGTACACTTCCGGGTGGAACTGCAGGCCATAGAGGGGGTGGGGCTGGTGACGGTCCCGGAACGCGGCAACCGGAATGGAATTGGTGGTAGCCAGGATCTCAAAACCGGCAGGTGCTTCAAGGATGGAATCAGCATGACTCATCCAGGCCTGGCTCTGGCCACTGATGCCCGCAAAAAGCGCGTCTGAAGCGTCATTGACGGAGAGGATGGCCCTTCCATATTCCCTTTTTTCGGATTTTTCCACCCTGCCGCCAAACTGCTTTGCCGTCAGCTGGGCGCCATAGCAAATGCCCAGCACGGGCCGGGCACCAACAATTGATTTTACATCAACGGTAGGGGCATTGGCGTCATTTACAGATGAGGGTGACCCGGACAGGATCACACCTTTCAGTTCAGGGCTCCATTCAATGGATTTATGGTAGGGGAGGATCTCGCAATACACGTTTGCCTCGCGCACGGCGCGGGCGATCAATTGGGTGTATTGGGAGCCAAAATCAAGGATGATGATCTTTTCCGTCATAAGTGCTGCGAAGGTAAGTAATCAGGTGCTGACAAAAAGGTGTAACCTGCCGTTAAATCCTGTAGTCAGATGTGATGATTGGTAAGGGTAGTTCGGCGCGAAAAGTTAAATTTGTTACAAATCTAAGGTTATGACGAGGATCTTTTTTGCCTTATGCGTTGCCAGCATTTTTGTAACCAGCTCCTGCAATTTTATTGGCGGGAAAAGGGTACGAGGTAATGGCAGTGTGACCACAGAGAATCGCTCCGTAGGCAGTTTCGACGAAGTGGAGGCCCATGGTGCCATCGATGTGTACGTCCGCCAGGGTGAGCCCGGACCGGTAAAAATTGTGACGGATGAGAACCTCCAGCAATATATCATCGTAGAAAGTCGTGGGAACACGGTGGAAATCAGTTTTAAAGACGGGTATAACCTACGGCCCAGCAATAAGGTAAAAGCATATATCTCGTCTCCAAGCTATACCAGGCTTGATGTTTCGGGTGCCTGCAATATTTATGGCGATGGCAAACTCAAGCTCAACAACGGTCTGACTATGCAGGTCAGTGGAGCGGGCGATATCAAAATGGACATCGATGCACCTAAAGTGACGGCCCAGGTCTCCGGCGCAGGGAACATAAACATGAGTGGACAAACCCGTGACGTGGAGATTGATATTTCCGGTGCGGGCAAGGCCAAGTGTTACGATCTGATGGCGGAGAATACCAAGGTGGATATTTCCGGAGCCGGTTCAGCCGAAGTGTATGCATCGGTCTTCCTCGATGCGCAGGTGAGCGGTGCGGGAAGCGTGAAATATAAAGGCAATGCCACTAAGGTTAGCCAACAAGTTAGTGGGGCAGGTTCGGTAAAGAAGACAGATTAACGGATATTTGCAGGAATGAATGAGAACAGAAAGGTCATCCTCTTCCTGCTGGCGGCGCTGAACTTCACCCATATCCTCGATTTTATGATCATGATGCCATTGGGTAATTACCTGATGCCATACTTTAAGATCAATCCAAGACAGTTTTCTTTATTGGTGGGTGCGTACACCTTAAGTGCAGCAGTGAGTGGCTTTGCCGCGGCATTTTTCGTAGATAAGTTTGATCGTAAAAAGTTTCTGCTCTTTGCTTACGGAGGGTTCCTCATTGGCACCTTATTCTGCGGCATAGCACCTAATTATCCCTTGTTATTGATGGCGAGGATCTTTGCCGGGTTATTTGGCGGCATGATCGGTGCGCAGGTCTTGTCTATCATCTCCGATATTTTTCCTTACGAAGAAAGAGGTAAGGCCATGGGTTCTGTGATGTCGGCTTTTGCTGTTGCATCTACCCTTGGTGTGCCATTCGCACTATACATCGCCAACGCATTCAGCTGGCATGCGCCATTTATTTTTGTGGTGATCCTGGGTTTAGCGATCTATCCTTTTTTGTATCGATATATTCCTCCGATGGATAAGCACCTGAAGCAACAACAGGAGCACGGACCTTTTTACGCATTGCAACAGGTTACCGCAGATTCAAAGCAGATGTTGGCGCTATTGTTTTCCTTCCTGATGATGATGGGGCATTTTCTCATTATCCCTTTCATCAATCCTTTCATGGAGTTCAATCGTGGTTATTCCAAGATGCAGACACCGATGATCTATCTCGCAGGTGGTGCGGCGTCTTTCATTGCAGCGAATATTTTGGGCCGATGGGCGGATAAATATGGCAAACTTCGGGTGTTTGTGAGTTGCCTCTTATTGTCGTTGGGACTGGTCATGCTCATCACGCATCTTCCGCAGGTTCCCTTCCCAATTGTGTTATCCTTCTTCGCTATTTGGTTTGTATTCAGCACGGGCCGGGCGGTAACGGCGCAGGCGATGCTGAGCAATGTAGTGCCCGCGGCGCAGCGTGGCAGTTTCATGAGTTTCAATAGCAGTGTGCAGCAGCTCGGAACATCAACGGCTTCTTTTGTGGCGGGCATGGTGGTGACGGCCGGTGCTGATGGGAAGCTTATGCACTATGGATGGCTGGGCTGGCTGAGTGTGGCGGTGTTGTTGATTTGTTTGGCGGTGGGGATGAAAATATTTAAGTGACAAGCCAGGCATACAGTAATACTGTAATACAGGCAATCTGAAGTTGGAAAACGGGAATCCGGAAGAAGCGCGCGGGCATCAGAATATCAGAATACCAACTTCCGATTGTCTGAATGAATGTATTACCGAATGTTTGTATTCCAAAAGAAAATCGCTCAGTATGTAATTCCCATTAAGTTTTTGTTCTCTTCTCTCATGTCAAAAATACGGTTTGAAAATGCGGGTCCGGAACTATAAGGCGTTGGTAAATGGTCTGGCTGGAAACCTTGCTGAAACTGTTTAGGATATGGTTTACCCATGCGAAACAATATGGTGCGGTTAAACGCGACCGGGCGATTGTGGTTAAAGGCTGGGTTCCACTGCTGAATATTGAGCATTTTTTTAGCTACTGAATCCAACAGCGGATGATCTGCACTTAATATCGCGAGTTCTTTTAATTCCCCGGTTTCCGTGATGTGGATTTTAACGGTCACAGTACCATCAATAGGCCGTCCTGCCTTGTCCTTAGGAAGGATATCCGGGTTTGAAAACATATCACTGAGCGTAAATTGTTGCGGGTTACTCGGGAACGCATATTGCTTGCAGTTTGCAAGTTGTTTGCGCCCTGCCGTGTCAAAACACTGCTGACCGGCAAGACCACCTTTGATATATTCCTCAATAGAGGACACTTGTCCATTGGGATGGTACCATGTCCATGTGCCGTCTTCGATACCGTCCTTAAAATTTCCTTTTCCTGAAAGGGTGCCGTTTTCAAAAAACGTGTAGTAGCTGCCGCTAGGGCGATCTTTTTCATAATCAATACTATCCCTGAGTTGGCCGTTAGTGTACCAGATGCGCCAGTTGCCATCTTTGCGATCACGGAAGTACTGCCCGCTGGCGGCTCGCTTTCCTTCCGGATAGTAAAAAGTAAACCATCCGTTTTTATCGTTACATTTTTTAGAAGCATAGCTTCCCCTCGCAATGAGGTTTTCCTGTTGATCATACAGTTGTGCAGACCATCGGTCACCCGTCTTAACGGCATAGCCGATAAAAACGGCATTATCTGTTGAAGTGGCCAGCAGATTTTCATTGAAAGCGTGCAGCACAGTATCTGCAGATTTTTTCTGCGCCATTGCCTGGCCGCAAAGAAGGATTGT
>JBEISY010000229.1:0-4085 GCA_040375175.1 Chitinophagaceae bacterium | reverse complement strand
GATCAGAAAGAAACAGGTCATCAGGGCTTCCATGATGAATGCGGATACCATTGAATATTTTCCGGGAGAATGTTCGTCGTAGCCGTTGGCCGCAAATTCTCCGAGTTCAAATCCGGGCGCTCCACTGGCAACCAGGTACAAGAGCCCGGCCGCTGCAATTGCACCCAATACCTGCGCAACGATATAGCCAGGGAGTTCGGATGCAGAAAATTTTCCGGCAACAGTTAGTCCTATGGACACCGCAGGATTAAAGTGACCGCCGGAGATATGCCCTACGGCATATGCCATAGTAAGCACTGTTAAGCCAAATGCAAGAGAGACGCCAAGAAGGCCAATGCCAACATTCGGGAATAAGGCAGCAATGACCGCGCTGCCACAACCACCGAATACCAACCAGAAGGTTCCAAAAAATTCAGCCAGCAATTTTTTTGATTGCATAATAGAGTTTTTGATGGCCGAAAGGATAAGGAAAACCAGTCATTTGTCACTGGGCATTTGGCACTGGGAGGGCCTAGTCACTTAGTCCCTCCCAATGCCTAGTGCCCAATGCCTAATGCCTTTTTTTCTCTATCTTACTGCAAACGATTGCCCCATGAGCCAATATATAGACCAACTGCTGGTGAAGGAGTGGCTTCACCAAAAACTCGACCAAAAATCAATTTCTGAGCGCCTGTCGGCCATGGATTTTGATACGGAAACGATTGCAGCATACGTTGCCGCTTATGGAAAGTTGAAACAGGAAAGAAAGCAGACCATGGGCTTTGTGGTCACTGCTGCCGGCGCATTGTTGGGATTCATCAGTTGTGTGCTCTCCCTCACCAATCCCTTTCCGGCGCTGTACGACTTCATCCTCTTCGGCGTCACTTCCTTTGCGATCCTGCTCATCATAGCAGGCATGTACCTCATCTTCGAGTAACTATTTGGTAGCAGTAGTTTGCTCGTAAGGCCCTTTGTATTGGGTGGTATCGATGGGGAAATGGCGGGTATACATATTGGCATTCAGGAATTGATTCTTCAAGTCCAGCGCAACTGATTCAAATCCTTTTCCATCTTTCGCATCATAATCATTCAACACCAGACCGTTGGCTTCCTTCATCATCGCCTGAGGATCATCAAGGTAATGATAGAACACCGCAAGATTGAAGTAACTCGCATAGCGTAATTTCCTGTCGTGTTTGCTCGATGAATTATATTGTTTCTTGATCTTCTCGACATAGTCAATCGCTGGTTTGAGCCTTTCCCTGGTATCTGTAATAGGTGTGTTTGCTGTCATGGAGAATAACACATCGTTTATGATACTCACTGTTTTCTGTTGGCCTGATACTCCGGATATTTTCTTCCGTCCACCATCCAAACATAATCGTTAGTGGTGATCTCACTATGCCCAAACTGATCGCTGAGCCGGTGCATGGCATTGTTCACATTGATACCATAAAGATCACTGGTGACCTTTAATGAATTAATGAGGAAGTAGGATTATGCCACTTGTTTCACTGGGAACTCCGGACTTCGGAAAGTGTATTTCCTTCCCCTGTCTGCAAGTACCTTGTCTATGATATGTGCACCCTCATAGTCTGTGATGACCGCCGTAGCGGCAAAAGTATAGGTCATCTCCTGTGTATATAGGGTACGCGTTCCCGTTATCTTGCCCTGTCTGTCATAGGTGTTTTCCACCCGCTCGGATACCTGGAATGATTCCGGTATAAGATCATCAAGCCTAACCTTAAAGGCGATATGACCTTGTTGCTCCAGCTTGCGCCATCCGTCAAGCTCAACCATCTTTTGGGGGTCCAGTTCTCACATAAAGCTTTGCATGAGCGGTGTACTCTCCACCTCCACACTGAATATCCGGTAACTGCTGTCAAAGCGGGTTTTCGGGAGCGACCGTAATTGCAACCTGAAGGTATATTTATCCAGATCCACATTTCGCTGTGCAAACAGGAAGCCGGGAAGCAAGAGCAGGGTGAGTAACCGAAGAAAACGCGTATAGGATACTCTTACCCTTTATAACGGTGAGGTGGCCGTGATATTGGTTGTGGGTTATTGGGAATGAAGGGATTAGGTGAGGTCAAACTCCCAAACGGTCCTGTAGTTGCCCGATTTTTCCATGTACCCCAGCAGTTGCGTGAAAAATGGGTCGTTGCCGAGGGTAGCACTATCACCAATCACATATAGACTTTCTTTTGCCCTGGTAAGCGCCACGTTCATGCGCCGGTAGTCTTTCAAGAAGCCGATCTCCCCATCATCATTGCTCCTCACCAGGGAGATAATGATATTATCCATCTCCTGTCCCTGGAAACTGTCTACTGTGCTGATCCGCAGACCATTGGGTAACAATTCCCTCGCCGCTGTGATCTGTCCTGAATAAGGCGCGATCACGGCAGTAGTGGCAAGGTCCAGTTGCTCTGTTTGAAGCAGTTGACGGATGACGCGCAGTTCTCCGTCATTTTGCAGGCTTGAGCCATCGGGTCCTTTTTTCTCCTGGAAACCGGAGCCTGCGGTATCAATGAAATGGATATGCAGACCGGTATCCTCGAGATGTGCTGCTGTTTCTAAAAGATCTTTATAGAAGTAGCTACTACTGAATCCGGCAATGCTTTTCCGCATCCGATACTGGATGTTCAACAAGTGAATTTCCGGCACCAGATTCAACGCAAGGTCAAGGATGGAATGCCGAAGCCCCTGCTGTGCTGCCTGGAAACTCAGGATGGTGGGAGGGAGCTGATGATGATCGCCCGCAAGGATCCATTTCTTTGCGAGTGGAACGATGCACCAGGCCAATGGCTCCATACACTGCCCGGCCTCATCGATCACCAATGTATCAAAACTGCCTGGTTTGCAACCGGCATCATGAATACCGATGGGCGTACCTGCGATCACCTGTGCCTGTTCAAACATTTTCTCTTCCTGGTACACCTGGATCTTCTTGATCTCCTGCCGGATGTTTTTCACTTCTTTGAACAGCAGGTTTCGTTGTTCTCTTTCGGCCTTTCCAAAATGACGTTTGTATTTCAACGCCATCCTTCGGAATTCCTCTGCTCTCTTCCGAAGCTGCTTGATGTCTTTCTGTTCTTTGCTATTTTCCATTCTCCCTTCCGGCGTGAACGGATATAATACCTCATCCACTTTCGATGTATTGCCAACGCGCAACAGTCTGATGCCCCTGGCCGCAAGGCCTTTTGCAATATGATCCACTGCGGTATTGCTGGGTGCAGATACCAGTACTTTCTCTCCTTTTTTGACCAGCTGCTGAATCGCTTCCACCATCGTGGTGGTTTTCCCGGTACCGGGTGGGCCATGTACGATGGTGAGCGAAGTATTGTGAATGACTGCCTGTACAGCATCACGCTGGCTGTTGTTCAGGGTATGATTGAAGAGATCGATGGGTGACGGAGATATGGCCGACTTGCTTCCAGGTACTGCAGGGTTATGCATTTTGGTAAACAAGGCATAACTAATTTTGTCTTTATCGAGGTGTTGCAGCACTTCCTTCATAATGGCCGTGGTACGCGTATCCGGTGCCAGTTTGATCCCCATGTCGCGGTCCTCGATCCAATCCGGAAAATCAGGTGCGAAAAGCCTGAACTCACCAACCCTTCCTTCCAGGCTGAGTAAAACACCTTTGACCGGATCTTCACCGGGAATAAAACACTCAATGGCCGCACCATCCCTGAATGAGCCGGTTTCTGCAGGGTAGGGTAAGCGGAAACTGATCTCAGGGTAATCGGCATAACCAAAACTCTTCCTCGTAACAGCCAGCGGCTGTAAGGCAAGACCCTCGGCCTTAAGTTGCCTGAGCGTATGCTGCTGATCCAGACTGAACCTGCTGATCTGCTCTTTCTCTTCGAGCTCAATACAATGGATCAGTTTTTGTATATGAATATCACTCATGCGGTATCTTGAATTTGGCAGGGCCAAGGTAGATACTTATCTTTTATCGATAAAAAACATTGACCATGATAAAGCTTTTGCTGTCTTGCTTTCTGTTTATTGGATTAGGATTTACACAAACTTCTAAAATCGATGGAACCTGGAAACTCACTGTTGAAACTTCTGCAGGTACGGGTACGCCAACGATGGTGCTG
>JBEISY010000071.1:0-7583 GCA_040375175.1 Chitinophagaceae bacterium | reverse complement strand
ATGCCAGTGGAGACATTGTCACTACCGGTGGCACAGGCTTCGGCATTATGGCCATGCTATCTGGCGTGCATCGCGGATTCATCACTCGCGTGGACGCAAGGGATCGTATCACCAAGATCGCAGACTTTCTTTTAACGAAAGCAACCAAGTATCATGGTGCGTACGCACATTGGATCAACGGATCAACGGGTACAACCGTACCATTTAGTGCCAACGACAATGGTGCCGACCTTGTAGAGACATCTTACCTGGTGCAGGGTTTACTTGCGGCCCGTCAATATTTCGACGGCACAGGTGCAGCAGAGGCTGCCCTTCGATCCAAAATCAATACCATCTGGGAAGGCGTGGAGTGGGATTGGTTCAGAAGGAACAACGAGAATGTGCTTTATTGGCATTGGAGCGCCGACAAAGGCTTTATCATGAACATGAAGATCCAGGGATGGAACGAGTGTCTGATCACTTATTTGCTGGCTGCATCTTCGCCCACGCACAGTATTCCCCTTCAGGTATATGATGAAGGCTTTGCCAGAAATGGCAGCATGAAAAATGGCAGGCAATTCTATTCCCTCACCCTCCCCCTAGGGCCTGATTACGGTGGCCCTTTATTTTTCTCTCACTACAGTTTCCTGGGAGTGGATCCACGTGGGCTAAAGGATAAATGGGCAGACTATGAATTGCAGGTAGTGAACCATAGCAAGATCAATCATGCTTATTGCAAAGCGAATCCAAGAAATTTTTACGGCTACAGCGATTCCTGCTGGGGGCTTACTGCTTCGGATAATTCCACCGGCTATAACGCACACAGTCCAACCAATGATCTGGGCGTGATCAGTCCAACCGCCGCACTAAGTTCTATGCCTTTCACGCCCACGGAATCAATGAAGGCCCTGCATTATTTTTACTACGTGATGGGCGACAGGCTATGGAAACGCAATGGTTTTGTGGATGCGTTTGAATTAAATAAACCCTGGTTCGCCAACAGTTTTCTCGCGATAGACCAAGGGCCTATCATTGTCATGATAGAAAACCATCGTTCCGGTTTATTGTGGAACCTGATGAAGACCTGTCCGGAATTGAAAGCCGGCATGAAGAAACTCGGTTTTACTGCACCATATCTGTGAGAAGATTTGAATTGATTTTTGGTTTCCGGAAACCAAACCAAGTAGCAGGTGTTATCTTTGCATATGGCAAGGGTATTTCTCACTGCAGAATGGCGAAAACTAGCAATGGCAAACTACCGCGTTGATCCGGAAATACTCAAACCCTATTTACCTGCGGGCACAGCCTTGGATTTCTGGAACGGCGGATGTTATGTCAGTCTTGTTGGTTTCATGTTCCAGGAAACAAAACTCAAGGGAATCAAGGTGCCTTTCCACGTCAATTTCGAAGAAGTGAACCTTCGGTTTTACGTCACCTATACGGAGAACAATACGGTCAAAAGGGGTGTAGTGTTTATCAGCGAGATCGTACCCAAACCCGCACTGGCCTGGGTGGCCAATACCTTATATAAAGAGCATTATACAGCGATGCCGATGAAGCACCAATGGGAACATGGGGTTTCATCATTGAAGGTATCATACACATGGAAGAAAGACCGGTGGCACCAGTTTACCGTTGAAACATCTCCAACTGCTTTTGATTTTGATGAACAGAGTGAAGAGGCTTTTATTACTGAGCACTATTGGGGCTATTCCCGGATGAATGATCGGAAGTCGGTTGAATATGCTGTGGAGCATCCCAGATGGCAGGTGTATCGAACCCTCAACTATACCATTGATGTAGATTTCGGGAAACTATATGGCCAGGTGTTCCGCCATTTGGCAGAGGAAAAGCCATATTCTGTTTTCGTGGCTGAAGGTTCAACTGTCCGCGTATTGGAAGGCGGTACCATTCATGTCTAAAAAATGGGCTCGCAAGAGCTGTGACAGATCAGAAATTGGTACCGAGGGTGAACTCGATAAAGTCTGCGGCACCGAGGTGGGATTTCAGGCCAACGCCAACCACCAATGCCTGCGAAGGCACCAGGGCATAACGGACGCCCAGGCGTTGGAAGAGGACATTCTCTTCTTCATTTTCAGGGTTGCGATGGAGATAGGCACCCATATAAAAAGGGATGTACAGTCGGTTTGTCAGGTACCATTCCCATCCCACATAAGGTCCGTAGCTGACACTTTTGGAAAAGTTGGATGCTGATCCACTTACCCGCTGGGGACTGCCCGCGGTATAGGTCATATCAAAACCCGCAGCAATTCTATATTTATAAGAGAATTTATAACCAGTATTAAAGCCCAGCAGGTTCTTGAAGACGGTGGGCTCACCCTTCACCAACTGTTTTGCCCCAACACTGTTATATAAAGAATAGCTCCAATGTTTTTGAAACGGCGGCAGCTCCGGGGTGAAATTGGTGACCTGCCGTTCCAGGATCTTGTATTGGAGGGATAATGTTAGTGGTATGATGTTGATTCCCGCATTGGGTTTTTGCAAAGCGCCGTTTGAGAAATGACGAAAGCCTGTGCCGATGCCCATGATAAAATGTTCAGACAGCCAATAATACATGTTAAAGCTGGCCTGCAAATGCGCATTCACGGAAGATCCGATGGCTTCATTGCCTGGGTTATCCACTTTATCATAATGATTGAAATTCCATGCAATACCGGCGCCAATACCATACGTGAAATTGAGCCGTCTTTCCTGTCTGTTGATGGGAATTTCGGTGTATCCGTACAACATATATGGTTTGCCAAAACTTTCGTTCCTGAAATTCATGAAGCCGATCCCTATACCGAGTTTTGGTTTCCTGTAGATCCTGGAATAGACCGAGCTGGGGGATACATCCCAGGTATTGGATACCGTGAATGATGAATAAGCGGAATTCCGTAAAAGATCATTCACGTGTTGTTTGTCGTCAACAGCCATTATCATCCCCGTCTCGTAGGCCAGTCGAGCAAACACATGCACATTATTTACATATTGGGGTTTGCGCTTGCCGGCAGCAGAAGTAATGCTACTATCCCTTTGCGCCGCCAGCAGATACTGCAGCATCGCATCTTGTCCCAGGCAATGACTAGCAATTCCCAGGCATAAGCAGGTAGTAAGAACGGCAATTTTCACGCGGCGAAAATACCAATCCGTACAATTTTTTACCAGTGAATGGCCCGTAAACTTGTCCAGAATCTTTAATATCCAACTAATTTGGCTATTCTGCCCCTGGAGCCGGCCAGGTAAACGGCGGTCCCTGATTTAGCGCGCTGACAAACATGGAAACTTTCCTTACTCACCAGGCTCCATTTTTTCCCGCCGTCCATCGATATATCCACTCCACTGGTGCCGCAGGCAACCAGCATTTGCCCGCTCAGGAATTCCACACAGGAACGGTAGCCGTGGGGCGGGACCTCGGGGATCTTCCAGGTTCTGCCACCATTGGTGCTGTACACACAGTTTCCCACTGCTGAGCTGTCTTGCTGAAAATCGCCCCCCACAACTACGATCCTGGCTTTCCGGGGTGGTTCGTTCCAGACGGCCAGAGAGTTGGCGCCGGTGGAATTGCCACCCTGCAACATCGGGATATCAACCCATCGCTCATGGATCAGCAACCGGCTTCTTTTTCCACCGGTCACCACCATAGCCTCCTGGCTGGAATATTTTCTGATATTGGTTCCGCTGGAAGCAAACATGGCCTCCCCGGAATCCGTAGGTGGCAGGGATTTTGTATCAAACCGTTCCCAGCTCACGCCAAAATCCGCCGTTCTGGCAACATATATTTTGTTATCGATGGGATCCCCCACCACAATGCCGTTGCCATTTTCCCAGAATTCCATAGCATCAAGGAACATGCCCTTGCTGCTGTCTACATAAACCTGTTTCCAGGTACTGCCACCATTGAAGGTTTTCAGGATGAAAGCCGGTTCACCCACGGCCATGATGATGGCCGTTTTTTCATCGAACGCTTCTATGTCGCGGAAATCATTTTTTTCATAGCCTTTCACCTGTAGCCAGGTCCAGGTTTTTCCGCCGTCAACCGTCCTTCCAACGCTACCACTGCTGCCACTCACCCAAACCACATCATCTGTCACCACGCTCATGCCACGGATCGAACATTTGCCTTGTTCGGTCAACATTTCGATACGCTGCGCCCTGCTGATTTGACCCATGAAAAGGGCGATACAAACCAAAACATATCTCATGGGCATAAATATAATTTTATTGACCGAATGGCGGTCAGACTTTTTATCTTGCCCCAAATTTTAACTGCGTTATGGGAACCTTTTTGTATGGCTCAGGCCACCTTACTGTATCCAGGGCCATCGCCATGGCAGCGGGTACGCTTGAGGGTGTGTTGGATGGTGATACGAGGCAGCGCGTGTTGCAATCGCAACGAGAGGTAGAAAAGATCGCCGCAGAAGAAAGGACCGTCTACGGGATCAACACTGGATTCGGTATCCTTGCCAATACAAAGATCTCTGAAGAAGATACGCGGATCCTCCAGCATAAGATCTTACAAAGCCATAGCGTAGGGGTGGGAAACCCGATCCCCGTAGATGTTGCCAAGCTGATGCTCATCACCAAGGTGCAGGCCCTGGCCAAAGGATTCTCAGGTGTTCAGCTGACAACCCTGGAACGCATCATCTGGCATATCAATAATGATATCATCCCTGTAGTGCCGGAGAAAGGAAGTGTTGGCGCTTCCGGAGATCTGGCACCCCTGGCGCATCTTTTTCTTCCGCTCATCGGCCTGGGCCAGGTGACATGGAAGGGGAAAACCTATTTTTCGGGTGACCTTCTCCGTGAGATGGATGTGGCACCGCTTGCACTGGGGCCCAAGGAAGGCCTTGCGCTGATCAATGGCACCCAGTTCATCCTCGCCTTTGCAACAAAGAACGTACAGGTTTTGCACTATGCGCTGGAGGCCGCTGACATTATTGGTGCGATGAGCCTTGAGGCACTGACGGGCACCAGCGCACCATTTGATGAAAGGCTGCATGCGTTGCGGCCATATGCCGGAAGCCAACTGGTGGCACAGCGTCTACGGAGGTTGTTGCACGCATCTGATATCATGCAAAGCCATGTGGACTGCGGCAGGGTACAGGATCCGTACTCGCTGCGCTGCATGCCGCAGGTACATGGTGCTTCGCGGAATGCCTGGCTGCATTTGAAAGAACTGGTGGAAGTGGAGCTCAATGCGGTAACAGATAACCCGATCATTTTTAATGCCGATGATACCATCAGCGGTGGTAATTTTCATGGTCAGCCTTTGGCCTTGCCCCTGGACTACGCCTGCATCGCTGCGGCAGAGGCGGGGAATATTGCAGACCGGCGATGCTATCTGTTGTTGGAAGGCAAATGGGGCCTGCCGATGTTACTCATGAATAACGTAGGACTCAACAGTGGATTCATGATCCCGCAGTATACTACCGCTGCATTGGTGACGGAAAACAAAACACTCTGTTTCCCGGCGAGTGCAGACAGCATCCCCACATCATTAGGTCAGGAAGACCATGTAAGTATGGGCAGCATCAGCGCCAGGAAATTATTGACGGTACTTGATAACCTGCAGTATATTCTTGCGATTGAATTGTTAAGTGCAAGCCAGGCCATCGAGTTCAGGCGGCCACTAAAAAGTTCCGCGCTCCTGGAACATGCACATGGCTTTGTACGATCCTTTGTAGGCTTCGCCGAAGAAGACCGGATATTCGCAGATGATATCAACGTCATCAAAACCATCATCAGCGATTTTTCATTTGTACGATCCATCAATGCATTTGCCAGCAATCATCACATTCAATTAAACGAAGGCTATGAGCAATTCCAATATTAAGTCGACGATTCCGGTAACGCCAACGGGCACCACACTGAATTGTAAAGGCTGGATCCAGGAAGCGGCCCTGCGTATGCTGCTGAACAACCTTGATCCTGAAGTAGCGGAACAACCGGAAGATCTGATCGTGTATGGTGGGCGTGGAAAAGCCGCACGCAATCATGAAGCCCTGCATAAGATCATCCACTGCCTGAAAAATCTGGAGAACGATGAGAGTCTGCTCATCCAAAGTGGCAAGCCCGTAGGGATCATGAAAACCCATCCCGATGCACCGAGGGTACTGATCTCTAATTCGCAACTCGTTCCCAACTGGGCCAACTGGGAACATTTTTCTGAGCTGGAGCAGAAAGGGCTGATGATGTACGGACAGATGACGGCAGGATCATGGATCTATATCGGTTCCCAAGGCATCGTGCAGGGCACCTATGAAACCTATGCCGCTGCAGCAGATAAACATTTTGGCGGAACCTTGAAAGGAACATTGAATGTGACTGCAGGTCTTGGTGGCATGGGTGGCGCGCAACCCCTGGCCATCACCATGAATGAAGGTGTTGCCCTGGTGGCAGAAGTGGAAGAGTGGCGCATCAATAAGCGACTGGAGACAAAGTATCTCGATGAGAAGATCATTGATATCGATGAGGCCATTGATAAAGCATTGCAGTATAAAAAAGAAGGCAGGGGTATCAGCATCGGTGTATTGTGCAATGCGGTGCATTTGCTGGAGCGAATGAATGAACGCGGCGTGGTGCCGGATACACTGACGGACCAGACCTCGGCGCATGATCCCTTGATCGGCTATTGGCCCCACACGATCAGTTACGAGCAGGCGAAAGTGCTGCGGGAAACCAATCCGCCACAATACATCGATCTCGCCTATGATTCCATGCGCAGGCACGTGGAACTGATGCTGGAACTGCAGAAGAAAGGAGCGATCACATTCGACTATGGAAACAATATCCGCGCAAGGGCAAAGGAGCGCGGATTGGAAAACGCATTTGATTTTCCCGGCTTTGTACCAGCATATATCCGCCCTTTGTTTTGCGAAGGGAAAGGTCCGTTCCGATGGGTCGCACTCAGTGGCGATCCTGCGGATATTGCGGTCACCGATGAACTCATCGGCAATATGTTTCCGGAAAACAAAAGTTTGCAGCGATGGCTCAAGCTGGCCAAGGAGCGCATTGCTTTTCAGGGGCTGCCGGCAAGGATCTGTTGGCTGGGACAAGGCGAGCGGGAAAAAGCCGGGCTTGCGTTTAATGAACTTGTACGCACCGGCAAGGTGAAAGCGCCGATCGTGATTGGCCGGGATCATCTCGATACCGGATCGGTGGCATCACCGAACAGAGAGACAGAAGCCATGCTGGATGGATCAGATGCGGTGGCCGATTGGCCGATATTGAATGCATTGATGAATACGGCAGGCGGTGCTTCATGGGTCTCGCTGCACCATGGCGGCGGTGTGGGCATGGGCTATAGCATACACGCGGGAATGGTTATTGTGGCTGATGGTACAGATGCTGCGCAGGCTCGTCTTGCACGCGTACTGCGCAATGATCCGGGGATTGGGGTGATCAGGCATGCAGATGCGGGATATGAGATTGCGGTGGAGACGGCGAAGAACCATCATTTGACAATCTAACATACAGTAATACAGACATTCAGGAAATCGGGAGTTGGAAGCCTGGTATCCTGGATGTCACTCCAGGATTTTTGAATGTCTGTATTACTGTATGATAGATTGCCAATTCTTGTGTTTAATTAAATATTGACT
>JBEISY010000087.1:0-6809 GCA_040375175.1 Chitinophagaceae bacterium | reverse complement strand
ATTCATCAAAGGGGGCAATAACAGGGTGATCCTTGCAACCGATGGTGATTTTAACGTGGGCCAGAACAATGAGAAACAACTGGAAGAACTGATCACCAGAATGAAACAAACCGGCATCTACCTCACCTGCCTGGGTGTTGGAATGGGCAATTATAAAGACTCGAAAATAGAAGTCCTGGCAAAGAAAGGCAATGGAAATTTTGCCTATCTGGATAATGAACAGGATGGGGAGAAGGTATTGGTGAAAGAGCTGACCCAGACCCTTTTTTCTGCTGCCGATGATGTGTATATGAATGTAGAATTCAATCCTGAATTGGTAAAGGCGTATCGATTAATCGGTTTTGATAATAAACGTTCCGCACTTGCAGATTCCTCCAGCCAGTTGGAAGGAGGTGAGATTGGCAGCGGGCATTCCGTCATTGCAATGTTTGAACTCACACCTACAGAGAAAAATACCCAGGCGATGGGAACAGGTACCATGACGAAACCCATTGCAAAAATCAGTATGCACTATAAATTCCCTGAGCAGTCAAGGGATCGATATTCATTCTTTACTTGTCCTTACAATTATCTTGAGTTTGACGAAGCCAGGCTCATCCTTCGTTTTGCCGCCTCTGTAGCACTGATGGGTGCATTGCTCAGGAATTCTGAATACACCCGAAATGCCAGTTGGACAGATCTCGTTTCCATCACGGAAAAGAGTGCAGACCTAAACAACAATCTCCAGAAAGAATTTTTGGATCTGGTGCTGAAGGCACAGAAGATCTATACACCACTGAAGAAGAAAAAACTCTAGCCAAACATCTCCTTTACTTTGTCGAAGAAACTTTTTTCATTCTTCTCCGGCTTAGGTTCAAAGTTTGATGAGTTTTGCATTTTTTCAAGTGCCTGCTTTTCTTCAGAAGAAACATGCTGTGGCGTCCACACATTTACATGGATCAGCTGGTCTCCCTTTTCATAGTGATTATTGATAGAAGGGAATCCCTTGCCTTTCAGGCGGAAGATCTTTCCACTCTGCGTGCCTGCAGGAATTTTGATCTTGGCTTTTCCGTCAATGGTTGGGACTTCGAGTTGAGTTCCAAAGACGGCATCAGGGAAAGAGATGTGCAGGTCAAAAACCACATTCAGGCCATCTCTTTGTAGTTGGGCATGTTGCTCTTCCTCGATGAGGATGATCAGGTCTCCGGGAGCTCCGCCACGTTCACCTGCATTGCCTTTGCTACTGAGGTTAAGCTGCATGCCTTCTTGTACGCCCGCTGGTATATCCAGGGTTACGGTCTCTTCACCATATACCCTTCCTTCACCTTTACAGTTACCGCACTTATGCGTAATGGTACTGCCTTCGCCACCGCAGGTAGGGCAGGTGGTCACCGTTTGCATCTGGCCAAGGAATGTGTTGGTCACTTTTCTGACCTGGCCACTGCCACCGCAGGTGCCGCAGGTTTGAACAGCATTCTTATCTTTTGCACCACTGCCACTGCAGGAGGTACAGGTAACATATTTCTTGACCTTTACGGTTTTTGTTGCGCCTTTAGCGATCTCTTCATAAGTAAGCTTGATCTTAATACGGAGGTTAGAACCTCGCGAGCCCCTCGGCCTGCCGCCTTGTCCACGTCCCCGGGCCTGGCCCCCACCAAAAAAGCTTCCGAAAATATCGTCCCCGAAAATATCCCCGAACTGGCTGAAGATGTCGTCCATATTCATGCCACCGCCGCCACCATAGCCACCACGGCCCGCGCCAGACATACCAGCATGGCCAAAACGGTCATATTGCGCACGCTTCTCCTGATCGCTCAGCACTTCATACGCCTCGGCAGCCTCCTTGAATTTCTCCTCCGCAGCTTTATCACCCGGATTGCGGTCTGGGTGGTATTGCATCGCCACCTTCCGATAAGCTTTTTTGATCTCATCGGCAGTGGCGCTTTTGGCAACGCCCAGAATCTCGTAAAAATCTCTTTTCGCCATAACTGAATTGGGGTTCTGTGGTTATTTGCCCACCACCACTTTCGCGAAGCGGATGATTTTATCGTTCAGGTAATATCCTTTCTCCACCTGGTCCACCACTTTCCCTTCGTTACCCGGCATCGGAATCTCCGTGATAGCCTCATGAATATCGGGATTGAAAGGGGTTCCGATGCTTTGCATTTCCTTCAGGCCCCTGTTTAGGAGCGTGGAGCGGAGCTTATGAAACACGAGGTTGATCCCCTCGCGGATCTGCTTCAGGTCATCGGTATTATTAAGCTGTTTTTCTGCACGGTCCGCATCGTCCAGAACCTCCAGCATGCTCTGGATCACTTCTTTTCCCGCGGTCTGCACCAATTCCAGCCTTTCCTTGGAGGTCCGGCGCTTATAATTGTCGAACTCCGCATACAGCCGCAGGTATTTATCTTTTTGCTCCTGGATTTCCGCTTCCAGCTTATCCAGGGCAGAATCTTCTGTCATTTCATCATGGAGATGGTGGGTTCCTGCGATGTTCTCATCGGTATTCATATCCATGGACATTTCTTCAGGCTGGATTTGATCAGCATAACCGCTTTGTTCCTCTTTTTCTACCATTATTGACTTTTTAGCGTTCGCCTAAAGATGTCAAAACGCTTGCCAATGCGGTCAGATAAGCCAAATTGTCAATTATTATGCAATAATTTGAAATAAAGGTAGGCTAGGGCGGCCAGGAGGAAGATGGCCCAGCCGAATCCAATGCCGAAGATTCCTACAAAAAGGCCTACGGCGGCAGCGCCCAGGATGGCCCATTCCAGGTTATTAGAGGGGCCCCAGCTCACATCGGGTCCTTGCTTCCTTTGGTGTTGTTTTTCCAGTTTAACCGCGATGCGGTCAAGCTTCTTCAGTTGTTTTTCGGAAAACCTAATCTGGCGTTTCTCTCCGTATTGATGCGCAATTTCCCGGGCGGTAGCTTTAAAATCAGGGGCAGATTGTTGTTCAGACTGGACACTGATTCCCATAGCAACCAGTTCCTGCAACTTCCCTTCCTCTTCCACCTTCAACCTTTCACCTTCAACCTTTTCTTCCTTCACCCTCTCTCCAACCTCCAACCCTCCACCTTCACCCTGTTCTCCAACATCCAACCCTCCACCCCCAGCCTGTATATCAGGTCCTGCATATTTAGGTATGTAGGAAAATCCATCCTGACGTTTTGAAGCAGCGCAGGATGCCAGCATAGCGAGAACAATGAACATCAAACCAAACCGGATGAACAAACCTGAAGCGCGCATACAAGTAATTTTTTTAAAGATAAGAGGATTTTGATATCCTTACTTTTACACCATGTTAAAGATCACCCTTCGAAAGAAAATTGGCCATCGTGTGTTGAATGGGCATCCCTGGATTTTTGCCAACGAAGTGCAGCAGGTGCATGGTGCTCCGGTACCGGGTGATATCGTTACCGTGGAAACAGCTGACGGAAAGTTTTTGGGCAAGGGTTATTTCAATGATCGTTCCCAGATCATTGTGCGGGTGCTGACGAGGAAAAAGTCTGATGAGATCAATGCGCAGTTTTTTCACGATCGGATTGCACAGGCCTGGGCTTATCGCCAGAGATTGGGGTATCATGAAAACTGCCGGTTGATTTTTGGGGAAGCTGATGAGTTACCCCCAGCTCATCATCGATAAATTCAACGACTACTTCGTGATCCAGACCCTGGCGTTTGGGATCGATAAGTGGAAGCCTGAGATTGTACAGGCCCTGGAGAAAATATTCAAGCCTAAAGGGATCTATGAAAGGAACGATGTGCCGGTACGCGAGTTGGAAGGATTGCCCCAGCACAAAGCGTTTCTCAGCGCGCCGTTTGACACCAAAATTGTGATCAATGAAAACGGTTTGAAGTTTAATGTTGACATCGAGAACGGGCAGAAGACCGGATATTTCCTGGACCAGCAAGACAATCGCCGTGCGATACAACATATCGTCAAAGACGCCGATGTGCTGGGAGCATTTTGTTATACGGGAACTTTTGAACTACATGCCGCAAAATATGGTGCCAAATCAGTGCTGGGCCTGGATATCTCCGCCAACGCAGTGGCGCAGGCAGAACGCAATGCTGCGTTGAACGGGCTGGAAAAAATTGCCTCCTTCATGGAAGTGAATGCCTTTGATATCCTGAAACAGTGGACCAAAGAAGGGAAGCAGTGGGATGTGGTTATGCTTGACCCGCCTAGCTTTACCAAAACAAGGGACAATATCGAGAAGGCGATAACGGGATACAAAGAGATCAACCTGAGAGGTATGAAGCTTGTAAAACCCGGCGGATTTTTAGTGACCTCCTCTTGTACAAACCTGGTACAACCGGATCTTTTTCTGGAGACCATCCATATGGCGGCCTGGGATGCCCGCCGCAAACTTCGCCAGGTGGTTTACCAGAGCCAATCTGCAGATCACCCCATCCTCCGTGGGTTGGATAATACGCATTATTTGAAGTTCCTGATTGTGCAAGTGTTGTAGGGGGAGTGTTTAGGGGTAGTGTTTAGGGGGAGTGATTAGGGGGAGTGATTAGTTTTAGGGTTGAGGTTTTAGGGAGAATTTCTGTGGATTATTGATCATGTAATAAAGAAGCTTGCTGATTTGTGTGTTAAGGTTTCTTATTTCTATCAATTCTGTATATGACGCGTATTCACAATTTTGAATAATATCGAGCCAAGTTCCTGTTTCTCTGTTTTCTGCGCTTGCGTCCGTAAGTTTCAGAATCATGTGTGCAGGATATCTTTTTTTTCCAACAGATTCAGAAATATTTGCACAGACAGACCTCGAGCTTCTTCTAACCTGGTCAGTAAGACTGTACATCTCTTCTTTAGGAAAGGCTTTTGATATGATAAAAATCAATGCCTGTTGTTTGAAAGCCAGGTCTTCAACAATCCAATTTTGTGCATTTGACATTAAACAAAAATGGTGCTCACAGTCATGAACACCATCAGTATTTTAAACGCAAGTTGCATGTTTTTCTCCCCCTAAACACTCCCCCTAACCACTCCCCCTATTACTTCTCTACCTGAAACTTCCCACTCTCCACCACCTTGCCCGTCGCATCTTTCAACTGGTAGATATAAATTCCCCGACTGAAGTTGGTAAGATCTATACGGGCTTTCGTAGTAACTTCCTGAAGATCGGCTACTTTTTTACCAAGGAAGTTATAAACCTGAAAGCTGTATCCCCTTGACATCGGCTTTTGAGGTTCAATGTTGATGAACGTAGTAGCCGGGTTGGGGTAGAAGCGGATCATACGAACTGCCGGAACCGGCACAACCTGCTGCGGCACCCTATCTTGCGACAGGGCGACGGTACCGGATAGTGTTAGTAAGAGCAGAAGTGTAAAAACCCTCATGGTTACAAAGGTAAGGATAATCTTAAGTAATGAAAACCACTTGCCTCTGCAAGCTTTGTTTCACCACAGAGACCCTTGATCCCCAGCCTGTTCTGTTTTTTCGGGCCGGAAACCATGTTCCTTTTACTGTAACGCTGAAATAGCCTCCTGTATTGCCTGGAAATTGGGCTGCTCGCCAGGATTATCGAGAACTTCTGCATAGCGTATAACACCTTCACCATCAATAAGAAAAGCGGATCGTTTGGATACGCCTTTCATGTCCAGGATCCAGTCTGCATAAAGGGAACCATAGGCACCGCTCACTTCCTTATTGAAGTCCGATAAAAGGGGGAAATTATACTGTTGTTCTTCCTTGAATTTTGCCAGGGTGAAAACGGAATCCACAGAGATACCAATGGCTTGTACATTCAGGTTGGCGTATTGCTGCATGTTATCCCGGACACTGCAAAGTTCAGCTGTGCAAACAGATGTGAATGCCTGGGGGAAAAACAGCAATAAAACATTCTTACCCTTGAAATCCTGAAGGGTCACTTTGGTTTTTTCTGAACTGAATAAACTAAAATCCGGAGCGGTTTGTCCAACGCTGATCATGTTGATGGTTTTACCGCATAACAAGGAAACAGTATTTTGGTTTACTATTCTGCTAAATCAGGACCAATCTACCCTAAAAAACTCTCCCTAAGGCCTAGAATTTAGGACATTTCGTTTTGTCTTTGGAAGAATTGTCGTTGTTCAGGTAGTTGATATAAGTCACCGCTGTTTCAAAACCACCCCGGCCCACACTAACGGTACGGAGTTGCGAGACGTTGATATCATAACTGAATGAGATCGATAAAGGAAATACATCGAGTTTCACCACAGGAATAACGGCATCTTTATAGCGATAGTAGCTTCCCAAATGCAATACATAACCCGGAATGTCTTCATCGCCAAACTTCCTGGAATATGTAACGCCTGCAACGGCAGACTGGCTTGGTCCCTGTTTATAGAAATCCCCTTGGAAGGTCCAATAACTCATGAAGTCTGCATTGATCTTCAAGCCACCGGAAAGCACCCATTTCGGGAGATGATTGATGTTCTGGTAGAATGCATTTACAGGTTTGTTGAAGTGGTGATAAGCGATGCCACCAAAGATCAGATGCTGTTCATCTGCGCCAAGGGTAGTGCTCAAACTCATCCCCACATTCATATCCAGATAAGAGTAATTGGTCTGAAATACTTCGCCAGTGGGTAGTGAACCATTATAGGTAAATCCATCATACTGGTTGTTGGTGGTCATCCTGGATGGGTCAAGCCTTCGGCTGACCACACCACCCATGAAGCCGAGCGAGAGGTATGTATTTCTTGAGCCACTAAGTGATTTATGAAAGTTCACGGCTGGAAGGAACCGAGTAGCCCAGCGGAGGCGAGACCTGAGTGGACTCGAGCTGTTCACCTCAAGAGGATTCGATGGGGCGGACCAAAGAGCCAACGCAT
>JBEISY010000401.1:0-2499 GCA_040375175.1 Chitinophagaceae bacterium | reverse complement strand
GTGAACTGGAACATGAATTCGGGGAAATGGGTGGATATACGGCTGAAAGTGATGCCGGCTCTTTATTGGGTGACCTAGGCGTAACAGAGAATTACCACCAGTCCCTGATGAAAGACATTCCGTCAAACCTTAAGGTGCGGGTGCTGCTCGCCAACGCGCTGTTTGGAAACCCGGACATCCTGTTGTTGGACGAGCCTACCAACGGTCTGGATATCGAAACCATTTCATGGCTGGAGAACTTCCTTGCCGACTATGAAAATATCGTGTTGGTCGTGAGCCACGACCGTCACTTTCTGGACTCAGTATGTACCCATGTGGCAGACGTTGATCGCGCCAAGATCAAGGTATTCACCGGTAACTATAGCTTCTGGTATGAGTCTTCACAATTGATGGCCCGCCAGATGAGTGATAAGAACAAGAAAACAGAAGACAAGCGCCAGGCCTTGATTGATTTCATTGCCCGATTCAGTGCGAATGCCTCTAAATCCCGTCAGGCAACGGCTCGTAAAAAAGCGCTGGAAAAACTGACCATTGAAGAGATCCAGCCATCTAATCGTAAATACCCGGGTATCATCTTTCAGCCCCTTCGCGAAGTGGGAAACCAGATCTTGTCTGTCGAGAATCTTTCCAAATCAGTGGATGGTCGTAAACTTTTCGACAAGGTTGGTTTTAGTGTGAACAAAGGGGACAAGATTGCTTTTGTGAGCAGGGACCCTCTGGCGGTGACCCAATTTTTTGACATCATCAATGGTGAAGCGCAGGCAGATGGCGGAAAATTTGAATGGGGCACCACTATTTCCAAAGCATATCTGCCGATTGAACACAACCAGTTTTTTACCGAAGGTCTAAGCCTGTTGGAATGGCTTCGGCAGTACGTCCCACCACATGTTACTGATGCCGATGAACCATTTTTGCGCGGGTTCCTTGGTAAAATGTTGTTCAGTGGTGACGACATCATGAAAAAAACCAATGTCCTCAGCGGAGGTGAAAAAGTGCGTTGCATGATCAGCCGGATGATGATGCAGAATCCAAACTGTATTGTGCTGGATCAACCCACCAACCACCTTGATCTGGAGTCAATCCAGAGCTTCAACGAGCAATGTATAGATTATAAAGGTGTGGTGTTGTTGACATCACATGACCACACTTTTATGCACACCACGGCCAACCGGATCATCGAGTTGACGCCTAAAGGCATCATCGATAAACTCCTGAGTTTTGATGAATACCTGGAGGATGAGCGGGTGAAATTCATGCGGGAAGAGATGTATTCGTAACTTACGGGTATGACATGGCATCAACTTTCCCTTGAGGATTTGTTTGCGGCCCTTCGCACCACTTCAAAGGGACTCAACTCGGAGGAGGTGAAGTTGAGGCGGGATACCTATGGCCTTAACGAACTCACTGAAAAAGAAAAAAAACCAGCCTGGAAGCTTTTCCTTCTGCAGTTTAAGGATGTCATGATCGTGATTCTTCTCCTGGCCGCAGTCATTGCCGGATTGCTGGGAGAGATCGTGGATATGGCGGTGATCATGCTGATTGTGACCCTCAATGCGGTCATCGGTTTTATTCAGGAATATCGCGCGGAAAAAACGATGGAGGCCCTGAAGAAAATGTCTGTTGTCATGGCTGCTGTTCTCAGGGATGATAAGATGATGATGGTTCCTTCACCGGACCTTGTGCCTGGAGATGTTATTCATCTTGAAGCGGGTGCCTCTATTCCCGCGGATATAAAGATACTTTCTGCACACCAAATGCAAGTGAACGAGTCAGCGCTGACTGGCGAGTCTCTGCCTGTGGAGAAACGCCTTGGCGTCATCTCACAAGCTGAGGTGGCGCTCGGCGACCGTTTCAATATGGCGTATAAGGGAACGGTGGTGGTGAACGGGAGGGGCGAAGGCGTTGTTGTTGAAACGGGAATGAGGACCGAGATCGGAAAAATCGCCCGGATGTTGGAAGCCGATGAAACGGCTACACCATTAAAGAAGAGAATGGCCTCCTTCGGCACCACCTTGTCTTACATCATTATCGGGATCTGCGTTTTGCTGTTTGTGGTTGGTCTATTGAAAGGGGAGCGGCCCTTGGATATGTTGCTTCTTGCCGTAAGTCTCGCGGTAGCTGCCATTCCTGAAGCCCTGCCTGCCCTCATCACCATTGCATTGTCATTGGGTGCCAAACGAATGATGTTCAGGAATGCGCTGATCCGTAAGCTCCCAGCTGTTGAAACACTTGGTGCGGTATCTTTTGTGTGTTCAGACAAAACAGGAACGCTTACGTTGAACCGGATGACGGTGGAGGCAAAGCACCCAATCGATACTTCTTTTTCAGTTTTTGGATATTCATCGTTAGCGTTGGGCATGATGTTGAATCATGATACAAAAATAGTTGATGATGCTGTTCTCGGCGATCCTACCGAAGTAGCCATGGTGCAAGATTATTTGCGATGGCCTTCATCTCCACAGGGCAACTTTTTTTTGCAGATTCCAAGGATTGCCGAGT
>JBEISY010000067.1:0-7694 GCA_040375175.1 Chitinophagaceae bacterium | reverse complement strand
GTACTCCGCTTGTAAATTGCTTGTGGTCCAGCAATAACTAAAGTAGTGGTAGCCCCAAAATTTACAATGCCGTCATCAACAAGCTTTCCACTTGATTTGACATGATCCAAAATAAACTCAATATCAACTGAAGGGTAGTGTTGGTCAGGTATTATGCAGTTTCTAGCTCTAAATGGGGATTTACATAATTTTCACCAGTCTGCATAAGCCTCTCAAGCATTGCATCTGTGTCTGAAGCATTGAAGCCCAAAAGGGGTTCACCAGTCTCACCGTCAATAGTCTCCCAACCTAAACATTGCAGTTCTTTTTCAAGGCCTTGTCCAAATTTTTCAGCTATGATACAAAAAGAACCAATTGCTTCCTTGATGGCATTTTCTGCATCAATTTCGTCTTTCGCAATTGTTTCTATACCAAGCAAAGGGAGGCTCACAAGCAAATTGCCCTGATCCGAAAGCTTGTTCCATATCGGCATAAAAACAGATATAGAAGTAATTTTCTCGCCTTTGCGTGTAATTCTAATGTTTGCTTCTGTTGTGTTCATAAATAAGTCTCCTAGCCAGATTATCGGCTTTTTGAACCAAAGTTGGTATTTACGCTGTAACTAAAATATGATGCCAACACAAATAAAACGAGTTTTTTCACTGGAAAGTTGTGTGCCAAATTCATAAAATAACGAGAATAAATGCTACACAATTGCTACAATCAGGCTTAGAAAATCGATTTATTACCGATTCTATGGGCTTTCAAAGGGTTTGGTAGCGGAGGGGAAGGGATTCGAACCCTTGATACCCTTTCGAGTATACACACTTTCCAGGCGTGCCAGTTCAACCACTCCTGCACCCCTCCGAGGGGCAGCGAAGCTACTGAAAAATCGGGATTTGGCAAGGAAATTAATCCAGGACCCTCTCCAGCACAATGAATTCCAGTGGCTGGAGGTGCGTGCCGGTAAGGCCATCCTCGGCAAAGGGGAACTGCTCCCCGGTTTCCTCAAAACCGTAGCGTTTGTACCAGTTGATCAGCTCCTGCCGGAGGGAGATCACGTACATATAGATATGGCTGGCCCCTATCTTCCGTGCATGGTCGTCAGCAGCCATCAATAACTGTTTTCCGATGCCGGCACCCTGTAATTCCGGCTCCACACTGAACATGCCCAGATATACGCCCCGTTCATTGTTCTGCAGGTTTACACAGCCTTTCATCTGGCCATTTTCGTCTACATATTTCAGGAAAACACTGCCTTCCTTATCCATCACCTCACCCACCTGGGTGGCATCTGACCGCACCTCCCCGGCAATCAGGTGTGCCTCGGTGGTCCAGCCCTTGGTTGATCTTTCCCCACGGTAAGCGGAATTCAACAGGTCCACAATGGCGGGAATGTCTTTATGTGTAGCGTACTCAATCATAATTTAGGTCGCAGGTCGCAGGTCGCGAGTTCGCAGGTTGCGAGTTCGCACATAAATTTACAATTCTTTCATTTAACTTAATCTCTCAATCTCTTAATCTCCCAATGACTCAATTCACTCATATCATCATCGGTGCGGGCTCTGCAGGATGCATCCTCGCCAATCGATTGTCTGCCAACCCCCAACACCAGGTCCTGCTGCTGGAGGCCGGCGGAAAAGACAGCAAGCCGGAGATCCACATCCCCGGAGGCTACGCCAAACTGCATCGTAGCGAGGTAGACTGGCAATTCTGGACGGAACCACAAACCTTTGTGGGCGGTCGAAAGATTTATCTGCCCAGAGGCAAAACCCTGGGCGGAAGCAGTTCCACCAATGCCATGGCCTATGTACGGGGGAGCCGGCACGACTACGACGAATGGGCAGCGCTGGGCAACAAAGGATGGGGATGGAACGATGTGTTGCCTTATTTTATCCGTTCTGAACATAATGTACAGTTCACGGCGCCTTACCATGGTAAAGAGGGTCCACTCAACGTTACACACCTCAGCCAGCCTGCTGCGTTGACCGCTTACTTTCTTCGCGCAGCCACCGAAACCGGTATTCCCAATATATTGGATTATAACGATGGAGAACAATTGGGATCGCATTCCCTGCAATTCACGATCAAGGATAACCGAAGACACAGCGCGGCCGCTGCTTTTTTGAAGCCGGTCATACATCGGAAGAATCTGACTGTTGTGACACACTGCCTTGTAGAGAAGATTCTGATTAAAGGAGGTACCGCAAAGGGAGTAGTGGGTAGGGTAAAGGGCGTAGAAAGAATTTTCTCCTGTTCGGGTGAAGTGATCCTGAGTGCCGGTGCTTTCCAGAGTCCGCAGATCCTGATGCTTTCGGGTATTGGTGACCGTGAGGAACTTACGCGCGTGGGCATTCCTGTTGTTCATCATCTTCCCGGCGTAGGAAAAAACCTGCAGGATCACGTGTGTTCCGGCGCCACGGGATTGTCATCGATCCCCTCTTCCAACCGCTACATCAAACCGATGGCGCAGCTCAAAGCGCTGATGCAATATGTGTTTCGTAAACGCGGACCGCTTTGTGCGGGCCCTCTGGAAGCCAATGCTTTTGTACGTTCTCCTAAAGCGGATGCCCGTCCGGATATCCAGTTTCATTTTGTGCCACTTGGATTGGAGGCAGATTATAGCACAGATATCTATGATCTGAAAACCTTTCCGCATCATGATGGTTATGCAGTATTGTCCATCCTCGTGCGGCCCCAAAGCAGGGGATATGTGACCCTTGCGTCAAATGATCCCTACGCTGCACCCATCATCCAACCCGATTTCTTTTCCGTACCGGAAGACCAGGAAACCTTGTTGTGGGGATTGAAGAAGGCGATCGAGATCGCGGAAGCACCAGCGTTTAAATCCATTGGACAAGGCGTGAACTTTCCTTCACAGCGCAGCAATGATGATGAACTAAAAGCGCATATCGAGAAAAGTCTCGAGACCCTGTATCATCCGGTGGGAACCTGTAAGATGGGCCATGATCCCATGGCTGTTGTTGATGATCAGCTCAGGGTGCATGGTATACAAAATCTCCGCGTCATTGATGCGTCCATCATGCCCACGATCACCACCGGCAATACCAATGCGCCGGTGTATATGATTGCGGAGAAAGGAAGTGATTTACTAGGCGGAAGGGTGAGTGTTTAGGGTGAGGCATGATGCAAAGCCTCCCCCTAAGAACTCACACTGATCCCTATTGAGAATAGTGCTTCGGCAACCTATACTGCACAAACCAATTCGGTGAATAATTTCCTGGTGTCAGATTGTTGATCACGCGCTGGTGCCGTTGCGCATGTGAAGGGTTGTCCAGAAATTGTTTGGGCTTGATGTGGATATTTCCTTTGCCGTCCATCGCAACAGTTGAGATCGGTGACCAACTTTGGCTGCTGGCATGGTAGGCCGTCCATTGTCCCACGGTTTCCCAGGCCTGGATCAGCAGTGGATCGTGAAATTTTTTAGCACTTGGGCCACCTGCAAGTGCATAAGAATTTCCGAACACAAACACTTTGGTCATGACCCAACTCGGACTTGCATAAACTGTGGCATTGCCCATCAATTCACTCACGCTTTTCATGAGGGAATCGCCATTCATACGTTGCTGTGGAAAACTGTCTAACGCTGCCTGGATGAAGGTTGCTCCTGAGTAGCAGGATCCCAGCGAAATGATGGTGGTGCTGTCACAATACTTCCCGATTTGCTCCAGGGATTTGCGAATATGTTCTTCATGAATGGTGCGGTAATTGACTTCATCCTGCCCCACTTCAAACAAGGAAACCCTTCGGCCGAAATGTCCATGACTATCAAACCAAAGGTTTTTGATCCTTCCTTTTTTTCGCTCCATTAATTTTTGAATACGCGATCCGGCTTCTTCAATGGAATCCACATACACCAGGTATAGTTGCCTGCGATGAAAGATCTTTTGTATGCCCGCCTGAGCCTGAAAACTGATCGATGCAAAATCAAAGGTGCGGATCCGCGAAGCGATGATGATATTCAGTGGTTTTCCGGAGGCAACTGTTGGGGCATAGTCCTGTGCCCGAATGCTATAACAGAACAGCAAGCCCAGGATCATTAAAATGTATCGATTCGGCCAGGGTTTCAGGCGGTCAGACATGGACAGCATCCATCGGTTGGTTGTCGCAAAGATATTATTTGGGACAAACTATACCGCCAGGAATTTGCTAAAGGCCTGCCAACAGGTGTATCTTTTCCTCAATTACACTACTATGCTCAAAACATTCATCAACAATTGGTGGCTGCTGGTACTGAAAGGCGTATTGCTCATTGTCTTCGGTATCATTGCTATGCTCAACCCGGGCGTGACATTTACTGTAATGCTGATCTGGTTTTCCGCCTACCTGATCATCGATGGCATATTTTCCCTGATTTCCGTTTTCCGTAACTGGCAAACCCAGGAAGACAAATGGTTGTTTGTATTGGAAGGGGCATTGGGTATTGTGTTGGGGATTCTCATCTATAGGAGTCCTGAGTCCTACGCTTTGTTTGCTGTTTTGATGATGGCCTTTTGGGCCATTTTTGCAGGCGTGACAAGAATTGGTTTAGCCATCCAGCTCAGAAAAGAAATTGAAGGGGAAGGATGGTTGGCATTGAGCGGAGTCTTATCTATCCTGTTTGGGATCATCATCATCGCGAAACCGTCAATTGGTGTCTCAACCCTGGTTTTCATCATTGCTATTTTCGCACTGATCATCGGCGCGGCCCTGATCATGCTGGGTTTGCGCGTGCGGAAAGTGAGGGAGAAAGTAGAAGCCGGCGTGCAGCAACTGAAGGCCCGTTAAATCATTTTACTACAGTCCTTCCATCTGGTCCGGAATAATTCGGTCCAGTTTTTCCACTTTATTGGTGCGCCATTGAGGATCGTATTTCACGAACCAGCTTAACCACATACTTCTGGAGAGCCGCATGATGATGGGTTGAAAAAGAATCAGCAGCAGTGCATTCATGCCAAGCCAGTAAAAGAATCGATTGTCTTCGGTAGAGAACCCGATGATCACCCACCATGCAATGAAGCTCGCGACGCTAAATGCTACCGTCAACGCATAGCTGACGTATCCGGTACCATAGTAGAAGCCCACTTCAATTTCTGTGGGCTGTCCACAAACGGGACAGGTAGGGTTCATGTTCACTACATTTTTAAGATCGTAAGGATTGGAAGATTTAAAGATCTTCCCTGTCCTGCATCTCGGACAACGGTTATCGAGTGTACTGATCAGGTAGTTGGGTCTGGCTTCACGCATATTCATCTATTCAAACGCTTTCATAATATTCTCCATTTTCATACTCCTTGAACCTTTTACAAGGATCATGGCACCAGAGGGCAGTTGCAGTTTCAATGCAGCCGCAGCCTGATCAGCCGTATCGAAATACGTATAGGGATGATTCACTTTGGAAAAATCATTACCCACAAGGACCACCTGGTCCCAGTTGTATTGCTGCAACAATTGCACGATCTGTTCATGTTCCATGATGCTGTCTTCGCCCAGTTCCATCATGCCGCCGATACACACGATTTTTTTAGGATGCTGCTGCTTCGCGAAATTCTCAATGGCCAGTCGCATACTGGATGGGTTGGCATTGTATGCATCAAGGATGAACTGGTTGTCTTTTTTCTCCAGCAGTTGTGATCTGCTGTTGGTGGGTTGATAGGCTTCAATGGCCTGCTTGATTTTTTCATCCGGGACTTTGAAATACACACCAGCGGTTACGGCTACCAGCACATTGGGCAGGTTGTAATCGCCCACCAGTGATGTTTGGATGGTATCGATGGTGGTGCCGCTGTGCATCTTCACTTGCAGGAAAGGTTCACTCGTGAGTGCTTTGCCTGTGAACTGCGCATCGTGCGTGCCATAGGTGATCACCGATGGAATGCCCTTGCTCATGGTGTGGAAATAATCATAGTCCCACATTACGAAAACCGTTCCATTATGTGCGCGAAGGTGATCATAAAGTTCACCTTTTCCTTTGCGCACGCCTTCCACGCCGCCAAATCCTTCCAGGTGGGCCTTTCCACAGTTGGTGATGAGCCCATGGGTAGGGTTGGTATAGGTGCAGTATCCTGCAATTTCTTTCTGGTGGTTGGCGCCCATTTCAATCACCGCGATCTCCGTTCCCTCGGGAATCGCGAGGATGGTCAGCGGTATGCCGATGTGGTTGTTGAGGTTGCCAACAGTAGTGGATGTCTTGTATGTGGTACTCAGCACCGCACTCACCAGTTCTTTGGTGGTGGTTTTGCCATTACTTCCTGTTATCGCAATAAAGGGAATAGTAAACTGATCTCTATGATACCCGGCTAATTGCTGAAGGGTAGTTAGCACATTTTCTACCCGGATAATACGATTATTATCTGCTGCTAGGTCCTCATCTACAATCGCATAAGCAGCCCCCATTTCCAGCGCCTGTAGGGCAAATTGGTTTCCATTGAAGTTGGGTCCCCGAAGGGCAAAAAACAAATCTCCGGATGCAAGTTTCCGTGTATCTGTTTGTATTTGCGGATGCGTACAATATATTTTATAGAGCTGCTCTATATTCATACTGCAATTTATCAATAAAAAATCCGCTACTGTGTGGGTAGCGGATTTTTTGTTGATAACTGAAAATTTTATCGTTTGTTTCTTCTGGTAGGGAAAAATAAGCCGGACTTGGTTTTGGCAGAAGTAGATTCCGGAGAACCAAAATGCGACATAGCGCACCGGAACCCGATTGTATTGGTTGATCTGTCTTCGTCTAAGAAACGACGGGTACCCGGACTTAACCAATAAGGTCGGTCGTTCCAACTGCCTCCTTTGTAAACCCTGGTTTTGTCGGAAATTAGGGTGGTAATGCCGGTATTATATTGGGCACTGCTAGAGGAATCACCATCCAAATAATCTATCGCATAGGCTTTTTGATAGTTGAGCCGGCGCTTAACTTCATCATTTGATTGGGGCAACATTTTAATACGACCCTTATCGTCTCTTAGGTTGCCTTGTCCCGCAGACATATCCGTTTTCATAAAGATATTTCCTCTAAAAGGGTTTAAATCATCATCTGTTGCAGAATTTACTATCGGACGATACACATCCTGAACCCACTCATTTACATTGCCACTCATATTATACAAGCCAAAACCGTTGGGGTAGTAAGAATCTACTTCTGCAGTGTAAGCAGCATTATCGTTTAAGCCCCCGGCAACACCCATATTATCTCCGGCACCTCTTTTAAAGTTTGACAAAAACTGACCTTGTAACTTCCCTTTTTGTGTATAGCGGAGGTTATCATAGCCCTCGTTCTTCCAGGCATATACTTGTTTGTTGGCAATAATTTCCTCACCCCTATTAGCAGATCCCTTCATTTTTCTTTGGGGATTTTGCATCATATAGCCATAAGCGGCATATTCCCATTCTGCTTCGGTGGGAAGTCGGTAATCACCATATAAGATGCCATCCTCCACTTTAATGGTAGTTCTTGGCCTACCCTGTGCATCTTTCAGCGGATTGCTTTTAGAGGTAACCTGCTTTCCGGGGGTTGCCTGGTATTCGCCCATCAGATAAGCTTTGGTATTAAAATTATCCGATCCTGAACCATTCAATTCCTTTTTAATCTGTGTTTTTGCATCCATGAAGCCAGATTTAATAGCAGTTACTTCATTTAAGCTGTCTGTTCGCCAAATACAAAAATCATTGGCTTGCTTACAAGTGATACCAACTACCGGATAATAATTAAAGGC
>JBEISY010000410.1:0-2427 GCA_040375175.1 Chitinophagaceae bacterium | reverse complement strand
ATATTGCCTTCATTGACGCGATTATGAAATTGAATGATCAGTGGATCATCAGTCCCGGAGCCTATTTCAGTATGCAAACACGAGCATCGGAATTTTCTATCGGCATGCATGCCAATTACAATATTTCCGGTGATGGTGAGCAGCAGTTGATCGGTGGTTTATACTACAGGGCTGGCGATGCGTTTATCCCGATGATCGGTTATCAATGGAAGCAATTCAGGTTCATGTTCTCTTATGATGCAACCACTTCCGCCCTGCGCAATTACAATAACGGTTTTGGAGCCACAGAGTTCTTCCTTGGCTACCAGGGCTTTTACAATGAATATAATGGAGACATCAGGCAGAGCCTCTGTCCTAATTTCCGTTAATCTGGCTATTTTTACCCAAACAACATATGATGAAGAAATGGTTTCTGCTCATCTGTGTCATAGCGTCAACACAGGTATTCGCGCAAGATGGTACTGGTCCTGAGAAGAAAGGCGGGCTGGATCCTTCCAGGTTATTCTTCGGTGGCAATTTTGGCGCTTCATTCGGAAATTTCACCTTCATCAATATTTCACCACAAGTAGGGTATCGTATTACACCCACTTTTTCTGCAGGTACCGGTGTAAACTTCATTTACCAAAGCAATAAGATCGACTACGGCAGCTACACCCGGAAATCTAATTATGGCTATGCCGGGCTGAATATTTTTGGAAGGCTTAACCTATTCAGGTTTTTGTTGGCGAACGTACAGCCTGAACTAAACTATGCCTGGGGCAGGATTTCTGAAGATCCGGGGAATTTAGAGGTGAAGCAACCGGGGGAATTCGTTCCATCGCTTTTGCTGGGCGGCGGTGTGGCTATTCCTACGGGCCGAAGTGGTGCAATGGTTGCGATGATCCAGTACGACGTATTACAGAATGACCTCTCGCCTTATGGCAAGCGCGCATTCGTTACATTTGGCTTCAACTTTTAGTGAACCAATCCCCATTTAAATGTCTCCAACACTGCTGTTCTCCTTTGTGATCGCGTATTTCCTGTTGCTATTGGCCGTAGCCTGGTATACATCCCGGAATTCCAATAATGAATCCTTCTTCATCGGCAATAAGAATTCCAACTGGATGCTGGTGGCCTTTGGAATGATCGGTACTTCTTTGTCAGGGGTGACATTTGTGAGTGTACCCGGAGCAGTGGGCAGAGATGCATTCACTTACTTCCAGATCGTGATCGGTTATTTTCTGGGTTATCTTGTGATTGCCTATGTGTTGTTGCCATTGTACTACCGGCTCAACCTGACATCGATCTACAATTACCTCAGCACCCGTCTGGGTTTCAAGTCTTATAAAACGGGCGCATCGTTCTTTATTTTATCCAGGACCCTCGGCGCAACGGCCAGGCTTTATCTGGTGGTGAAGATCCTGCAGGATGCCATCCTCACCAGTTTTGGCGTGCCCTTTTGGCTTACCACAATCATCATCCTGGTGATGATCTTATTGTACACCTACGAAGGAGGTGTGAAGACGATTGTATGGACAGACACGCTGCAAACCTCTGGTATGCTGATAGGTCTGCTGGTTTGTGTGTGGTATATCCTCAAGGCCCTCAATTACGGTGTTGGGGAAGGTTTGCAGGCTATGACAGATGCTGGTTACACAAACATGTTTGTGACGGATCCTGCATCTAAATTATTTTTCCTGAAGCAGGTGCTGGCTGGCGCTTTCATTACCATCACGATGACCGGGATGGATCAGGAGATGATGCAGAAAAATATCAGTGTACGCACATTGAAGGATTCGCAGAAAAACATGATCAGTTTTGCCGCTGTTTTGATGGTGGTGAACCTGCTCTTTCTGTTCCTGGGTGGTTTGTTGTACATCTATGGAAAATCATTGGGCGTTACGGCCACTGGCGACAAGATCTTTCCGGAGATCGCCCTGGGGCATATGCCGCCGGCTGTTTCCGTGATCTTCATCATTGCGCTGATCTCTGCATTGTTTCCAAGTGCCGATGGTGCCATCACTGCGTTAACCTCTTCATTTTGTATAGATATCCTGGGCATTCAGCGCAGGGATGATCTATCAGAGGCACAGAAGAAAAAGACCCGTCAGCGGGTGCATCTCACTTTTGCGGCCATCTTCCTGTTTTTTGTGATGGTCTTCCACCAGATCAACAGTCCGAGTATGATCGGGGTGATCCTGAAAGTTGCCGGCTATACCTATGGGCCTTTGCTTGGGCTGTTTTCTTTTGGCATCCTGACCAAAAGGGAGGTGAACGACAGGCTGGTGCCTGTTGTGGCAGTGGTCTCGCCCATCATCTGTTTTCTGGTTGACAAGTACCAGGCCAGCCTGTTTGGCGGATTTGAGATCGGCCTTGAGTTGCTGATCCTCAATGGCTTATTGACCTTCATCGGGCTATGGCTGATTTCCCGAAAACCCGTGAATTCTT
>JBEISY010000347.1:0-2994 GCA_040375175.1 Chitinophagaceae bacterium | reverse complement strand
GTCAATGATGGAAGCAATGCGCCTCATCAAACAACTTGGTATCAAACCTCGCCGCACCATCCGCAGTGCGCTTTGGAGCGGTGAAGAACAAGGATTGCTGGGATCCCGTGCTTACGTAAAGAATACATTTGGCGATGCTAAAACGCCGCTTGCACCACATGAGAAATTCTCCTGTTATTTTAATATCGATAATGGAACCGGAAAAGTGCGTGGTATCTATGCGCAAGGCAGTGAAGAGGCCGCGGCTATTTTTAAAGAGTGGCTGGTGCCCTTTAAAGAGCTTGGAGCATCAACCGTTACACTGAACAACACCGGATCAACAGATCATATCTCTTTCCAGAATGCGGGCCTTCCCGGATTTCAGTTCATTCAGGATCCAATCGAGTACAGTACCCGCACCCATCATACTACCATGGATAGTTATGATCACCTGATTGAAGAAGACCTGAAACAGATCTCTACCATTGTTGCAGCGTTTGTATACAATGCAGCCATGCGAGATGATAAAATGCCCAGAAAAAAATAGCTAATGGCTGATAGCGAATAGCATAATATGGTTGCAGCAATATTACTAGGGATAGGTCTAAGCGCAAGTGCAGGATACAGGGTGTTTATTCCCCTTTTGATTGCCTCTATTGCCGGAAAGCTTGGATGGATACCATTGACAGACCATTTCCAATGGATGGGCAGCACGTATGCACTCATTTGTTTCGGGACGGCCGCTGCGGTGGAGATCGCGGCTTATTATATTCCGTTTGTTGATAATCTATTGGATACAATAACTACACCTCTGGCGCTGGTTGCCGGCACTTTGCTCACAACATCTGTTTTGCCCATTGATCAGGATCTGCTGAAATGGGTTACAGGTATCATGGTAGGTGGGGGAAGTGCCGGTATCATCCAGATGGGTACCTCGATGCTCAGGCTGGCTTCCACCAAAACCACCGCAGGCGCAGGAAATCCTGTTGTGGCCACTACCGAGCACGGACTGGCAGTAGGTCAATCCATCATGGCCATCGCCCTACCCGTGGTTACAGGAATACTTGTATTGTTGTTTTTACTTTTCCTGGTGAGCAAACTCCTGCGCCTGCGGCGCTAAACATTGCCGCATTGTCTAATTGGCTAATTGTCCAATTATCTTATCGTAGCATTCGCCAACCGGAACCTCACTGTTCCTGAGGTTTGCTCAGAAGACGTGATATTCACTTCATATCGTTTACCCTCCACCGTTACAATCATCAATGCGGTATTGGGTGGAATGGTGCCCAGATTTTCTGCAAACATCACCAGCTCATTGTCTTCTTTATCCGGATCAAGGGTGATCTGGATGGAGATGGGTTCCGTACTCAGGCGTTGCCTGGATACCATCAGTTTCCCGTTATAGAACACACTGATGGTATCCCCGTCTATCTGACCGTTATCGTAGAGATCTACCCGGAAACTATTGGCTTCAACTTCAACGGTTTTGATCACTTGCTTGCTGCGCATTTTCAATTTGGTTGTGGTCTGTTGAATAATAGACGGCGCCTTTGGTTTTTCAATGCTGGGTAGATTTTTTTCGATAGTCTCTGGTTTTTTGGTGACTTCCGCTACGGGCGGAGTTGTTGTTTTGGGTGAAGTGCTTTTGGCAGTTGTTGTTGTTTTAGGTGCAGTGGTTTTCGCCACAGGTGTTGTAGTTTTTGCCGTGCTGCCCGTCTTTGGCGCAGGTGTTGTTGTCTTAGCCGTGCTGCCCGTCTTAGGCGCAGGTGTTGTTGTCTTTGCTGGACCCGTGCTGTTTTTGGGATTACTTCTGGAAGCCGTTGGAGGCGGCGTGGTTTTGGGAACCACTTTAACGAGTGCTTTGCGTTCCAACTCCGTTATCCCCGTGCCACAATTATCCTGGGACCTTGCCGGTTTCCATTTACCAACAAGTACTTCCCTGCTATCCGTTCCTTTCATATAAGTCAGCGAGTGGATCTGAAGACAATCGAGAAAATCGGGCGGTGTATTAGCCTTTACTTTTTCAACTTCGGTTACTTCCAGCGATTTGCTCTTCTTGTCGTAACTGCCCGTTAACCGGCAGATCACATAGTACCGTTTTTCATAGCCTGCGAAATATGTATATGAATAGCCTGACACTTGGGTGCCTTTGACTTCCAACTCAAGGACATACTGCGTTTGGCCATTCGCATCCGGTCTGCCGCCACTATTAAAACCGCCCTTCCACTGACCACTGATGGATTGTCCATCTGCCTTCCCCAACAGCAAAAACAGGATGGCCAGCAGTACAAATCGTTTCATATCGGCAAATTATCATCAATTACGGTCACTGGAGACAAAAACATCGTTAAATTTGCATCCCCGGAGAAACTGCTACTAGCAAATAGCTAATAGCTAATCGCTCCCAGCCGAAAAAGATGATAAAAATTACTTTTCCTGATGGTGCTGTCAGGGAATACCAGGAAGGAATATCAGGAATGGAAGTGGCTAGGTCCATTTCCGAGGGACTGGCCAGAAAGGTCCTGGCCGTTAAGATCAACGGTGAAGTGTGGGATGCGAGCCGCCCACTGACGAGTGATGCCACTATCAATCTCCTCAGCTGGGATGATGCTGATGGTAAATCAACCTTTTGGCATTCGTCTGCCCACCTGCTTGCTGAAGCCGTTGAATCCATCTACCCGGGAGTTAAATTCTGGGTAGGTCCACCCATTGACAAAGGGTTTTATTACGATATGGATCTCGGCGGTACCTCGGTATCCGAGGATCAGCTGAGGGACATTGAGAAAAAAATGATCGAACTTTCCCGCCAGGGAAGCGCCTTTATCCGAAAGGAAGTGCCCAAAGCAGAGGCGGTTCAGTACTTTTCTGAAAAAGGGGATGAGTACAAACTGGATCTCTTGCAGGGTTTGAATGACGGACAGATCACGTTTTACAGCCAGGGCAATTTCACGGATCTCTGTCGCGGCCCGCATATTCCCAACACCGGATTGATCAAGGCCATCAAACTCACCAGCG
>JBEISY010000005.1:0-17966 GCA_040375175.1 Chitinophagaceae bacterium | reverse complement strand
TTTTGTCATACCTGGTGATCAGTAAGAAAGAAAGAACGGGCGCTCTCCTGCTTGCGATGTTGATTGCCAGCATCTGGTTATTGCCAAAATATTTTCATCGGGAAGAATTGGATCCGGAGGTGATCCGTCTGGCAGACGAACAGCTTGCACATAAACCAATGAAAGAGGAGGTGGTGATCCATGAACTTAAGTTCGTTCTTTTTGATCCCAATACTGCGGACGACCAAACCTGGCTCAACATGGGTATCACCCAACGAAATCTGCAAACCATACGAAGGTTCCAATCCAAGGGTGGCCAGTTTCGGGAGAAGGAAGATTTGCAGCGGATTTACGGGATCAGGCCTGATGTTATCTTGCGGATCATGCCCTATGCGAGGATTGTGGCCAAACCTGGCTCAGCTGGAAGGTTAAACAATTATCGGTCCTATCCCAAGTCAGCGCAAAGCCTTTATGAACCAAGGGTGTTTAAGAAAAGAAACATTGAAGTGGTTGATCTTGCAAATGCGGATACTACAGCGTTGATCGCATTGCCGGGCATCGGACCAACCCTTGCCAGGCGGATTATCCAGTTCAGGGATAAATGCGGCGGTTTTTATTCACCCGAGCAAGTGGCAGAGGTGTATGGACTAAGGGATTCTGTATTTCAGCTAATTAAACCTTATCTCGCCCTAGCAGAACCGAACCCGCGGAAGCTTACCGTCAATGAACTTGGTATTGATAGCCTGGCGGCGCATCCCTATATAACTTATACAGAAGCAAGGGCTATTGTGAAATATCGGGAACAACATGGTCCTTTCCGGCAGGAAGAGGAGTTGTTGAAGATCGCCCTGCTTACACCGGATTGGTTGAGAAAAGTTGGACCATACTTGCAATTTAACTAACAGTTGTTAGTATATTTACTGCTTTAAAACGGTAAACAAGGTATATGCAGTTCAACAGAGCGGAGATTACGGACCAGGTAGCAGCAGTCGCAAAGGATTTTGCGCAGCAGCACATCAAGCCATTTGTGATGGAGTGGGATGAATCCCAGGAGTTCCCTGCCCATGTATTTCGGGAAATGGGAAAACTCGGGCTGATGGGTGTTCTTGTTCCCGAGGAGTACGGCGGATCCGGATTATCCTATTTTGAATATGTTGCCGTGATTGAGGAGATTGCTAAGGTCTGTGGATCGGTGGGATTGAGCCTCGCTGCCCACAATTCCCTTTGTACGGGTCATATCATGAGTTTTGGGAACGAAGCGCAGAAGCAGAAGTATTTACCAAAGCTTGCCACCGGAGAATGGATCGGTGCCTGGGGTCTTACTGAACCCAATACCGGGTCAGACGCCGGCAACATGCAAACCACAGCAGTGAAAGATGGCGATCATTGGATATTGAATGGCACCAAAAACTGGATCACCCATGGCAGGAGCGGGCAAGTGGCCGTTGTCATTGCGCGGACGGGAGAACCGAGAACCAGTGGTAACAGTACAGCATTTATTGTTGAACGCGGTACACCAGGATTCAGTGGAGGAAAGAAAGAAAATAAATTGGGTATGCGTGCCAGTGAAACGGCTGAAATGATTTTTGATGGTTGCAGGATTCCAGATGCACAACGCCTGGGTGATGTTGGTGATGGATTCAGGCAGGCACTCAAAATTCTGGACGGCGGAAGGATCTCTATTGCTGCCCTAAGTATTGGTATTGCAAAAGGGGCTTACGAAGCAGCATTGCAATATTCAAAAGAACGAAAGCAATTTGATCAGCCTATCGCCAATTTCCAGGGGATATCCTTCAAACTCGCAGATATGGCAACGGAAATTGAAGCTGCTGAGTTGTTGACACTCCAGGCAGCCGATCTGAAGAATCGCAAACAGACCATGACCAAGGAATCGGCCATGGCAAAATATTTTGCGAGCGAAGTAGCAGTGAAAGTTTCTACTGATGCCGTTCAGATCTTTGGCGGATATGGATATACCAAGGATTTTCCAGTCGAAAAATACTATCGGGACTCCAAATTATGCACCATCGGGGAAGGAACTTCTGAAATCCAAAAGACAGTCATCGCCCGATCCTTGTTAAGTTAATGTTACGACATCGATTGTTTGCCATTATAACCCGTTGACTATCAACGGGTTTTTTATTGCCACACTGCCGCATTGCCGCATTGCCCCATTGCCCCAGGTTACCTTTCCTTCCTTTTTGTATTAAACAATGTGTACTTATTACACAAACCAACTTTGCCGCTTGAACGATTTGCCATGTTGAATAAGTGTCACCAAAAATCAAGCATATGAACAGGAATTATTTCAAATCCCTCGTCTTGTCCGCAGTGCTGGCCGTTGTTACCGTTACTACTGTTAACGCGCAAACGGTTGTTGCAGTGGAAAAATTCACCGCTGAAAATGCAAACACGCCCGAAATTCGTTTCGTAGGTTCTAATCCAGACTTCATCAATTTTGAAGTGTCTCTTCGCCAGAATGGCAACCAGAAGCAGACCCTCAGGATCCTTGATGAGAATGGCGTTGAATTGTACCGCGAGATCATCCGTAAAGGCGAATTTGCAAAGCTGGTGAAAGTTGTACGTAACGACTATTCACGTCTGAACTTTGTCATTGACGCACAGAACAGCCAATACAAGAAGAGCTTCAACATCAGGAATGAAGTTGTTGAGCGTCTGAATGTAGAAGAAGCAAACTAGTCCTCAAATCCATTATCGACTATTGAAAAAACTGATTATTGGCTATTAGAGAATTTGCTCTATAGTCAATAATCGATAGTCGATCACTCAAGGAAATCATCATCTTTCCTGATCTGGTACTTATCGAACAGTTTATCGATGGCACCGCCGAAGATTGGGAATTTCTCCTTCGCAAAGTCCTTGATGATGGTAATGGCTTTAATGGCCTGCTCCTCGGTTAGTCCGGCAGCTTTCAGGCGTTCAATTAAGTCGTTCATTCCAAACAATTTAAAATTCAAAAGTCAACATTCAAAAGTCAAAAAAAATAATGACTTTTTAGAATTTTGACTTTTGACTTTTAAGTTAGCATTTACGCTACTTTCAACACGCTCATCTTTGACTTGTCGAACTTATGCTGTGCATAATCCAGTGTGAGCGTGAATGTCTTTTGATTGGAGGAGGGTAGCTCAAACATCGCATCTGTGAGAATGCCTTCGCAAATGGAGCGAAGACCTCTGGCACCCAGTTTATATTCCATGGCTTTGGTAACCATGAAATCTAACACAGGCGTTTCTATAGTGAGTTCAATACCTTCCAGCTCAAACAGTTTGGTATATTGTTTTACCAGTGAATTCTTTGGTTCAGTGAGAATAGCCCTCAAGGTGTCTGCATCCAGCGGGTTGAGATAGGTTACCACAGGCAACCGACCTAACAATTCAGGAATAAGGCCGAAAGCTTTTAGGTCCTGGGCATTTACAAACTGCAGCAGGTTTTTCTTCATCATTTCCTGCTCTTCCTTATTTACGTTGAAGCCGATGGAGTTTGTGTTTACTCGCCTTGCAATGATCTTATCGATACCATCAAAAGCGCCACCGCAAATGAACAGGATGTTTTGGGTATTGACCTTGATCAGTTTCTGTTCAGGATGTTTTCGGCCTCCCTGCGGCGGTACCAATACCTCCGTGCCTTCCAGCAATTTCAGCATGCCCTGTTGTACACCTTCACCGCTAACGTCTCTTGTGATGGAAGGATTGTCTCCTTTTCTGGCGATCTTATCGATCTCATCGATATATACAATACCCTTTTCTGCTGCAGCTACATCGTAGTTGCAAACCTGCAATAATCTTGTGAGGATGGACTCAACGTCTTCTCCTACATAACCGGCTTCTGTAAATACGGTTGCGTCAACAATAGCGAAAGGAACATTCAAAAGCCTTGCGATGGTTTTGGCCAGCAAAGTTTTACCTGTACCTGTTTCGCCCACCATAATGATATTACTTTTGTCTATCTCAATATCATTGTCCGTAACCTTGTATTGAAGCCGCTTGTAGTGATTGTAAACGGCAACAGACAAAACTTTTTTCGCATCGTCCTGACCAATGATGTACTCATCCAGGAATTTCTTGATCTCGATGGGTTTACGGACGGTCAGTTTATAGTTTGGATTTGAGGCGTCTGTGCGCACCGTCAATTCCTGCTCAATGATTTCTCTTGCATGCTCTACACAGTTTTCGCATATATGTCCATCCTGGCCTGCGATCAGGATCTTAACCTCGTCACGGCTTCGGCCACAGAATGAACAATGCAAAGTTGATTTAGCCATTCTCTCAATTTAGGAAGGTAAAGGTAAAACAAAAAAATGGCGGATTCCAGTTTCCCGGAGGCTGAAAAGCAGTCTGGGTGGCTGTGCACCCTAACTTCTTGAAAATCCAAGCCTCAGCAGGAAGCTGAAATCCGCATTATTGTTAAAAGGATCAGTCGATTTTGCTCATCACTCCGTCTACGATGCCATACTTCACGGACTCTTCCGCATCCATCCAGTAGTCGCGGTCAAAATCTTTCATGACTTTCTCGAAAGTCTGCCCGCAGTTGTTGGCCAGAATTTGTGCACCCAGGGCTTTGATCTTACGGATCTGTTCCGCCATGATTTCAAGGTCAGCAGAGGTTCCTTGTCCGCCGCCGCTGGGCTGATGGATCATGACCTCGCCATGAGGATAGATGAATCGTTTGCCCTTTTCACCACCGCTCAGCAGGATCGAGCCCATTGACGCGGCCATACCCATACAAATGGTGGAAACCGGCGAAGAGATCATTTGCATGGTATCATAGATCACCATACCGCTGGTGACTACACCACCCGGGCTATTGATATAGAACTTTATTTCTTTGCCTGGATCGATGGCTTCCAGATACAACAGTCTTGCCGTAATATCTTTTGCACTTCTATCATCAACAGCACCCCAGAGAAACACCTTGCGTTGCTCAATGAATTTTTTATCAAACTGAGCCGCACTGATCACCTTCTCCATTGGATTTTCAGGAACCTTGGGATCTTCCTCGTCATCCATTCTGAAAGGATTCTTATACTTGATGTATTGCATACGATCTTTGATTGGGTTGGTTAGGATTTTTGTTTTCTGGGGTTCAGCAACAGGACTTCATCTACCAAACCATATTCTTTGGCTTCAATGGCCGTCATCCAGAAATCACGATCAAAATCAGCCGCGATTTTCTCAACGTCCTGTCCACTATGATTGGCAACTACTTCATACAGTTCCCGCTTTAGCCTTTTAACCTGGTTAACAGTGATTTCGATATCACTTGCCTGACCGCCGGCACCCGCACTGGGCTGGTGCATCATGATCCTCGAGTGTTTCAGGGCGGTACGTTTTCCGGGCGCGCCGGCGCACATCAATACGGCAGCCATACTGGCAGCAACGCCTATCGTGATTGTTGAAACGTCAGGAGTTACATACTGCATGGTGTCATAAACACCCATCCCAGCGTATACCGATCCGCCAGGGCTGTTGATATACATCTGGATATCCCGCTGGCGGTCCGTACTGTCAAGAAACAAGAGCTGGGCGGTGATGATATTGGCCACTTCATCGCTGATGGGATAGCCCAGGAAAATGATCCTGTCCATCATCAGACGGCTATAAACATCCATAACCGCAACAGTCATCGGGCGTTCCTCGATGATATTGGGGGTAAGGTTGGTCACCATGTGATTGGTATATCCATGAAGTGTATTACTGGAAATACCACGGTGCTTTACAGCGTATTTTTCAAATTCTTTTCCAAGATCCATAATAGGAATTTTGATTACTAGGCAATTTAAAGCTTTTGGCTGTCCAAAACTGTGCTAGCTGTCAAAACCCGACAAAGCGGCAGAATATATTAGGGATCGTTTGCCTTTGACACAACCATTGCCGCATTACCGCATTGCCACATTGCCACATTAAAAAAGGCGCCATCGGCGCCTTTTTATCTAGTGATTATGGTGATTATGTTGTTCCTGTAGCTTCAGGAATTCTTCGCTGGAAATCGGTTTTTCCTGCGCATTGATCTGGTGCTCGGCCCATCCGAAAAGTTTCTCGGTGATCAGCCTGCGGTATGAACTTTCCACCTGCTGCTCATCTTTCAGCATACGGTCCACATAGCTGTCGAGCCACTCAATATTACCATCCATGCTCATCCCGCCAAAATAGCCAAGGATCTGCTGACGCATATATTCCTTCAGTTCTTCGGGATTCACATCCAGGTTATTTTCTTTTACGATCTTATCGCTGATCAGCGTCCAGCGCAGTTGGTCTTTGAATGTTGGAAACTCGTTCTCCACTTCTTCGGCACTCTTTAGCTCTTCACCACCACTCTGCATCCATTTTTTCAAAAAAGACTCAGGGAAATCCATCGTTGTTTTCTCGAGCAACACATGGTACAATTCATGGTGCAGGAGATTGCGGGCGTGGTTATCCCATTGTTTCTGGATGTCTTCACGAATCAACTGGCGCATTTCCTCTTCAGTCTTTATTTCCTTGGTGGGAAACGCCTCTTTGAAGAATTCTTCGTTCAGTTCACGCTTTTCCACCAGACCCACTTTAACAATGGTCATTGTATATTTCTTATCCAGAGAAGCATCTGAACCATCAACACCCAGATCCTTGATCAGCCACTCCCTTTCTTTTTCTTCAAAGGCGGAACGAAGGTCAACAGTAACGGTACTGTCCTTCTTTAATCCCATCAATGTAGGGCGGAAGGCAGGTATGAAATATTTCACCAACAGTGAATTCTCTTTTTTAGAAGCATTCTCCACGCCTTCTTCTTCGAAGGTTACGTTCAACACATTCTCCTCGTTGTCAACCACTTCCGGCTCAGACATCTTTCCAAGGCGGGCCTGCAGGCGATCAACTTCATCATTCACCATCTCTTCGGTTACATTCACTTTGTGTCTGGGAAGGGAAACAGAAGACAGATTCAGGTCAAACGCAGGCTTATGGCCAATTTCAAAGGAAAAACTGTAATCCGAAGGTGCGTTCATATTGAGTTGGTCCGCACTGTTTTCTGCGCTGGGGATGGGCTGGGCGAAGATATCAAGCTGCTCACCCTGCAGGTAATCAACGAGTTTCTTCTCCACACTGCGCATTACCTCATCGGCAAACAGGGCCGGACCGTGCATTTTCTTTACCACGCCGGCCGGAACCATTCCTTTCCGGAAACCGGGGATGTTTGCATTCTTGGCAAACTGTTTGAGCTGCTTCTCAAAAGAAGGCAGGTAATCTTCCGTTTGCACGGTAACTGTGATCTTATCGATAAGTAAACCAATGTTTTCTCTTGTAACTGTAGACATAAATAAAGTTTATTGGGCATTATGGCACTTGGCACAGAGGAGGGCTGGAATTTAGTAATAATGCCCAATGCCTCAGTGCCAAATGCCTTCAAATGGTGCGCATGGAGGGACTCGAACCCCCACGTCTCACGACACCAGATCCTAAGTCTGGCGCGGCTACCAATTACGCCACATGCGCTTAAGGGGTTGCAAAGGTAACCATTTTTGGCTTATGGAAGCCCTGTTTTCAGTAAATTTGGGATTATGCAGTTGGTAGATCAGGAACAGGCGGTACCCAAATACAACCTCACGGCGGAGCAGGAGAGGAAGGAAATCGTGCGTCAGTACCGGGCCCTGCTAAAGGTCATCAAACCCAGGCTGAAACCAGGGGATAAGGAATTGGTGCGCCGCGCCTTTGAGATGGCCGTAGATGCCCACAAAACCATGCGGCGGAAGTCTGGCGAGCCCTATATCCTGCACCCCCTTGCCGTGTCCCGCATCTGCGTGGAAGAAGTTGGCCTCGGCGTTCGCTCCACCATCTGTGCCCTCCTGCATGATACGGTTGAAGACACAGATATTACCCTCGATGATATTGAAAGGGAATTTGGCAGCGAGATTGCCAGAATCATAGACGGACTCACCAAGATCTCCAATGTGGTGGACAACAACTCCACCCAACAGGCAGAGAATTTTAAGAAGATCCTGCTCACCCTCACGGATGATCCGCGGGTCATCCTGATCAAACTGGCAGACCGGCTACACAATATGCGCACATTAGAGAGCATGAAGCCGGAGAAACAACTCAAGATTGCTTCAGAGACAGTGTATGTATACGCCCCGCTCGCGCACCGCATGGGCCTGTACAATATCAAGACGGAACTCGAGGATCTGTCTATGAAATACCTGGAGACCGATGTCTATAAAGAGATCGCCAGGAAACTCTCTGAAACCAAGCGCGAACGTACCCGCTACATCAACGAGTTCATCAAGCCCATCAAGGATAAGCTGGATAAAGCTGATTTTCTGTATGAGATTCATGGTCGTCCCAAATCCATCCACTCCATCTGGAACAAGATGAAGAAAAAAGCGGTGGATTTTGAGGAAGTATATGATCTTTTTGCAATCCGGATCATTCTTGACTCGCCACCCGAAAAAGAAAAAGAAGACTGCTGGAAGGTGTATTCTTTCATCACGGATATGTACGCCCCTTCACCGGAAAGATTAAGGGACTGGCTGAGCAATCCGAAATCCAATGGATATGAAGCGCTGCACACCACAGTGATGGGCCCTTCGGGGCGATGGGTGGAAGTACAGATCCGCTCCAAACGGATGAACGAGATTGCTGAAAAAGGCCTCGCTGCGCATTGGAAATATAAAGAGGGCGGACAGGATGAAGACCGTTTTGATCATTGGTTCTCCCAGATCCGCGAGGCACTCAGTCACCAGGATTCCAATACCATCGATTTTTTACATGATTTCAAGACCTCTTTCCTGACGGAGGAGATCTATGTGTATACGCCCAAGGGCGATGTGAAAATGATGCCTGTGGGGTCAACGGCACTGGACTTCGCCTTTGCGATCCACTCCGCCATCGGCTCTAAGTGTATTGGTGCGAAGGTCAACCACAAACTCGTCCCCATTTCACATAAGCTGCGAAGCGGGGACCAGATCGAGATCATCACGTCCAACAAACAGAAGCCAACCGAAGACTGGCTGAATTTTGTAGTGACCGCCAAAGCCAGGAATAAGATCAAGGACGCACTGAAAGAAGAGAAACGAAAAGTAGCGGAGGATGGTAAGTACACCTTGCAGAAAAAGCTCGAGGGAATGGGTGCTTCCTATACCCCACACAACATTGAACTGCTGGCTAATTTTTATAAGCTCCAATCCAGCCTGGATCTGTTTTATCGCATCGCCATCAAGACCATTGACCTGAAAGAGTTGAAGGAGTTCCACGTGGTGGGAGATAAGATAGAACTACCCAAGCCCAAGGTAGAAGAGCATGTAAAACATGAAGAGTCCACCAGAACAATACCCAGAAAGGATACCGAGCTGATCATCTTCGGCGAGAGCAGTGACCGCATTGTGTACAATCTTGCGAATTGTTGCAAACCCATTCCCGGTGATGATGTATTCGGTTTTGTGTCTACGGGCAAGGGGCTGATCATCCATCGCACCAACTGCCCCAATGCGGCCCGTCTTTTATCGCAATACGGCCATCGGGTGGTTAAAACGAAATGGGCGAAGAACAAAGAAATCTCCTTCCTCACGGGGATCAATATCATCGGATTGGATGATGTTGGCGTTATAAATAAAATCACCAATCTGATCTCCGGTGAGCTGAAGATCAATATTGCGGCCCTTACCATTGAAGCCAAGGAAGGCCTGTTTACAGGAAGCATTAAAATCTATGTGCACGATAAAGAGGAGCTTGAGCATGTATTTGACCGCCTCAAGCAACTGCCCGGCATTCATTCCGTAGAAAGATTTGATACAGACTCGGTGTAGTGACTTTCACACTATATTTGCTGCTTCAAAATTGATACATGGTTGACGTCATATTAGGCCTGCAATGGGGCGATGAAGGGAAAGGAAAGATCGTAGATTTTTTTGCGTCTGGATACCAGGTGATCGCCAGGTTTCAGGGTGGCCCCAATGCCGGACACACCTTATATGTCAACGGAACTAAGATCGTGTTGCACCAGATTCCTTCCGGCGTATTTCACGAAAATACCGTGAACCTGATCGGAAACGGTGTGGTACTGGATGCCGTCACCCTCAAGAAGGAGAGCCAGAAAGTGGCAGAACATGGGATTGATGTGAGGAAGAACCTTTTCATTGCTGAACGTACCCATCTGATCCTTCCCACGCATCGCGCGTTGGACAAGGCTTCGGAACTCGCGAAGGGCAACGAGAAAATCGGCTCTACCCTCAAAGGCATCGGCCCCGCATATATGGATAAAACAGGCCGTAACGGTTTACGCGTAGGTGATCTGTTGGATAAGAATTTCACGACGCAATACATCAAATTACGCCTGAAGCACCAACGCCTGTTGGATAGCATGAATTTTCAGGAAGACATTACCTCCTGGGAAGAAGAGTTTTTTGAAGCGGTGGAATTCATGCGGGAACTCAAAGTGGTGAATGGGGAATATTTTATTAACGATAAGCTCTCGAATGGTGCTAAGGTACTGGCCGAAGGTGCACAGGGAAGTATGCTTGATGTTGATTTCGGTACCTTCCCCTTCGTAACATCATCAAGCACCATCTCCGCTGGTGTGTGTTCCGGCCTGGGTATCGCGCCGCAAAAGATCCGGGATGTACTGGGTGTATCCAAAGCCTATTGCACCAGGGTGGGTAGCGGGCCGTTCCCAACAGAACTGGAAGATGAAACCGGAGAAGAACTGCGCAAATTGGGAAGCGAATTTGGCGCTACAACAGGCCGGCCGAGGCGTTGTGGCTGGATCGACCTGGTTGCGCTTCGTTTCGCTTGTATGATCAATGGTGTCACCAAGATCGTGATGACCAAGGCGGATGTGCTTGACTCATTTGAGCAACTTCACGTGTGTGAGCAGTACAAAGTGAATGGGCAGCTGACCGCTGAAGTGCCCTATCAGATGCTTAAATCAAAGATTGAACCGATTTATACGGCATTGCCCGGCTGGAAAACCGATATTACAGCGGTGAAGAATTATGCTGACGCGCCGGCGAGAATGAAGGAATATATAGACTATATCCGCAAATATCTGGGCGTGGAGATCAGTTATGTATCTAACGGCCCAGGCAGGGATCAGATTATTTCCGTGTAGGGCCAAAAAATTATGTGTTCAAAATTTGGCGAATTAAAATTTAGGTAGAAATTTTACGACAGAATAATCCTGCTCAATCATGGCTAAGTCTGAAAAACCAAAGAAGGCTTCGGTAAAGAAAGCAAACGACGCGGAGGAACCCGCTAAGAAAGCGTCATCTCGTGCCACAAAGAAAGAGGACGATGATGATGACGATGAATTGGATGGAGAGGAAACGCCCAAGAAAGGACGTAAGCCATCATCTAAAAAATCCGGTGAAGAGGAAGATGAGGAAGAAGAGGATAATGCAGATGAGGTAGACGAGTGGGACAAAGTGGAAGATGAAGAAGAGTGGGATCCTGATTTCAACGAGTTTGACATTCCGAAATCCAAAGGCAAAAAATCTACCGGGGGTGCAAAGAAAGGTACTTCCGATGAAGATGATTTCGGGATCGATGAGGAGTTCAAAGACATGGGATTCTCCAATGACTTCAATGACGGTTTTGATGATGATGATGATTTTTAAATGATGAGATCCTTCAGAACATTTCACGTTTCTGATGGTCAACATATCAAACAACAAATGTTGAATTGGTTATCCCGGTTCAACATTTTTTGTTTTCTGGATGACCACCAATATGCGCTGCCGGGGCACGCGCTGGAATGTATTGCCGGTGTGGATGCCGCTGCAGTCATGCCGGTGGAATCATCCTACATCACATCGATCCATTGTTTCACCACCATGCATAAAGACTGGATCTTTGGTCACCTGGGTTATGCGCTTAAAGCAGAGACAGAGCAGGTTTCCGGAGGGGCTGATGATCCTGTAGGATTTGAACCGGCTTTCCTTTTTGTACCACGTTGGGTCATCCGGCTTGGTTCCGATACTCTGGAAGTTGGTTCACTTGAGAATGATCATGATGCCGTTTGGGAAGCGATCCTTTCTTCAGGATCATGTGATACAGTTGGTGATCCGGTGCACCTTACCCCTTCCTTATCCAAAGACGAGTACATTGAAAAAGTCCGGCAGTTGCAGGAACATATTCTGCGTGGCAACTGCTATGAAGTCAATTTTTGCCAGGCATTTTCCAATGCTTCCACGAAGATCGATCCGCTCCGTGTCTTCAGGAATCTCGCGCGCGTTTCGCCCAATCCTTTTGCTGCATTCTATCGCGTGGAGGAAAAATTTCTGATGTGTGCAAGTCCTGAAAGATTTATACAGCGAAGCGGGAACACCATTATTTCACAACCCATCAAGGGAACCATTTCACGGGATTTGAACAATGCTGCTGCGGACCAGGACCAGCAACGCCGGCTTTTGAATAGCCGGAAAGAAAAAGCCGAGAATGTGATGGTGGTTGATCTCGTGCGCAATGACCTGTCCAGGATCTGCAGGGAAGGAACCGTACGGGTAAGCGAACTGTTTGGCATTTACCCATTCCCTCAGGTGCACCAGATGATCTCCACCATTGAAGGAGAATTGAAAGACGGGGTGGCTTTTGCCGATATCGTGAAAGCCTGCTTTCCGATGGGCAGCATGACCGGTGCCCCTAAGAAAAAGGTACTGCAGATAATTGATCAGTATGAAACAGTAGGCCGAGGGCTTTTCTCCGGGTCAGTGGGATACATCAGTCCGGAGGGAAATTTTGATTTTAACGTTGTGATCCGCAGCCTGCTATACAACCAACACAAACAATACCTGACCTATCTGGTAGGCTCAGGAATTACTTTTTATGCCGATGCTGAACATGAGTATGCGGAATGCATGGTGAAAGCCGAGGCGATGGAGAAAGCAGTTCAATAGTAGTTCGCAAAGTTCGCAGGTCGCGAGTTCGCAGAGACTCCTGCGTACTTGCGACCTGCGAACTTTGCGACCTGCGACCTGCGACCTAACTGTCTTATTTGGTTTTTTTAGCCGGCAACCTGATCTCTTTCGGATAAGAAGTAGCAGAGCTGCTTGCCCCGCTCAGGAGGAGGTTCACAGATGCATCCAGGATTTCCATTTTCTTCTCATTGAAGAGGTCCATCTTGTCTTTGGGCAAACGCATCCCGTATCCATCTGTGGATACCTTTCCGTCAAAGCCGGGATTGAGTTGTGCAAATAACACAGGATCCATATCGATCTTACTGGCAATGACTTTGCCGAGGTATTTACCCGAAACAGTTTGTAAAAGGGTGTTATCCAGCACTTCCTTGGGCACAGGAAGCATGCCCAACCTTTTCACATCACCTGCCCCAGTAGTGGTCACGCCACCCTGACCCTCCATGATATAGTGGGTAGCGATGAATTTCTTCACGTGGGTCCTAGATTCCGCAGGTAAATAGTACTGAAGATCCCAGAAATTACGGCTACCTGCTTTTTTTATGGCGGACTGTACCCTGGCGGCACCACCATTGTATGCGGCAATTACCAGCAGCCAGTCGTTCAGTTCCGCATACAAATCCTTAAGGTATTTGGCAGCAGCATGTGTGCTCCTGTACAGATCCCTACGGTCATCCCTGGATGTAGAGACTTTCAGCCCATACAATCGTCCGGTCTCGGGCATAAACTGCCAGGGGCCAACGGCTCCGGCCCAGGAAACTGCAGAGGACTTCAGGTCAGACTCAATAACGGCCAGGTATTTCAACTCCGTTGGCATATTGTATTTGCCAAGGATATTGTCAATCATCGTGAAATAGGGCAATGCCGAAGCCTTCATTTTCATGAGGCGCTCCTGGTTATCTTCCAGGTAATCCTTTACAAACGGGATGGCTCTGGGATGCAGGGTGAGGAGCGAGGCATTCTCGTCCGGGTCAATAGATACGGTCCTGAAAGAAGCGTTGGTCAGGGAATGATCCATTTTCGTTCCGGCCAATTGGGCGGAGATGACCAGTTCCTTATTGGCGTCAGCAGTGTCTGCACCCTGTTGATCCTGGCAAAAGCCAGTCAAAGCAGAGGTAAGAGACAGCAGCACCACGAAGTAAGTTTTCATCATAACCTTCATGTCTTTAAATGGTTAACTCCCGCGGGTAGGGGATTTGCTAATAGCAAGTAGCAAATAGCTAGTAGCCAATAGCTGATTCTTGATGGATTTTCGAAGGGAGTTGGACGAGTCCTGTCCTGGTTCAGGAGCGAGGATAAAGTTTCATGAGGAGCTTGGATAGCTGCAGCAAAGGTAACTCATTAAAGCGGGAAGTCATAACCTGGGTACCAAAAGGCATACCATTAGAGTGCCTGAATAGGGGGAGGGAGATGGCCGGAATTCCTGCCAGGTTGGCATAAACCGTGTAGATATCAGCAAGGAACATCTCCACCGGATCCTTGGATTTTTCCCCGAATTTGAATGCGGGGAAAGGGACCGTGGGCATGATCAGGGCGTCATAAGATGCGAAAACTGCATCTGTTTTGTTGATAATCAATCTGCGCACTTTCTGGGCCTGGGTAAAGTAAGCGTCGTAGTAACCAGTGCTCAGTACAAAATTTCCGAGCATGATCCGGCGTTTCACTTCTCTGCCAAAACCGGCAGATCTGTTGGCCTCATAAAATTCTGTTAAGTGGATATCTTTTTGGTTGGTCCGATGGCCATATTTCACCCCATCGTACCTGGAAAGGTTCGAAGAAGCTTCCGCAGTAGTCAGTACATAGTAGGTGGGAACAATGTGATCAAGCAGATCAAAGGTCAATGCCTCTACGGTATGTCCCTGATCCGCAAGGTTTTGTAATAATTGTACCGTTTGGGCCCTGATTTCGGTATCCAGAGAGGGGTGTTCCAGCGTTTCCCGGAAATAGGCCACCCGATAGGTTTTTCCGGGTAATTCGGCCTGCCGGTAGTCTGGGACCGGACTTGTACTCACGGTGCTGTCGTACCCATCTTCTCCGGCCATGACCTGCAACAGCAAAGCAGCATCATCAATGTCTGTAGTAAATACTCCTATCTGGTCAAAGGAAGAGGCATAGGCAATCAATCCATACCGGGAGATCCGGCCATAGGTTGGCTTGAGTCCAATCACGCCGCAGTAATCCGCGGGCTGGCGGACAGAACCGCCTGTATCGCTTCCCAGGCTAACCATGCACATTCCTGCCTGTACGGCAACTGCAGAGCCTCCTGATGAGCCACCGGGAACCCTCTGTTCATCCGCAGCATTCAGCACCCTGCCGTACACCGAATGCTCGTTAGAAGAGCCCATGGCAAACTCATCACAATTCAGGGAGCCGATGATGATGGCGTCTTCCGCTACAAGCCTCTCAACGGCAGTAGCAGAATATAGCGACGTAAAATCCTTGAGAATGGCCGAAGCGGCGGTGACTGTATGGCCCTTATAGCAGATCACATCCTTGATGCCGATCACTACCCCAAAAAGCTTACCCACGGCAGATCCTGAACGCTTCTTTGCATCCAGTGCAGCAGCCCGTTCTCTGGCTTCACTGGCATACACTTCAACAAATGCATTGAGATGGGCGTTAGCCGCGATCTGACTTAGGTAATGTTCAACTACTTCGGTACAGGAAATAGAACCTGACCCAATTTCCAGAAGAAATTGTGCTATGGACCGGTGACGATACAAATTAGGGGTGCAGTTAGAAGTAAGACACTCAGGATGCTTTCTGGCTTTCTTTTTCGTTCATGCCATCCTCGATCTCTTTCTTCACGTTTGTTTTAGCGTCATTGAATTCGCGGATACCACGACCAATACCCCGCATGAATTCAGGAATCTTTCTGCCACCGAACAGGATCAACACTGCGATCACGATAATGATCCACTCAGAACCACCGGGCATAGAAAGTAATAATGTAGATAACATGGTATTAAATTTACGATGACATTTCAAAGGTAGACTTACTCTGTCATTTGGGCAAAATAAAAACGGGAGCTGTAAAGCTCCCGTTTGATAAAATCGTGCATTGCACCGGATTACATACGTTTTTCCTTGATCCTTGCGCTCTTACCGCTCCTGCTACGGAGGAAGTATAGTTTCGCCCTGCGAACCTTACCTGTTTTGTTCAGGGTAATGGATTCGATATTGGGTGAATTTACAGGGAAAGTACGCTCTACACCGATGCTGTCAGAAACTTTCCGAACAGTGAAGGTAGCAGTTGCGCCCTGGCCCTGACGCTTGATCACGTCACCTTTAAAACTCTGGATACGCTCTTTGTTACCCTCAATGATCTTATAGTTAACGGTGATATTGTCGCCCGCTTTGAAAGAAGGAACTTGCTTCTTTTCAGTCAGTTGCTCATGTACAAAGGCTATCGCAGCGTTCATGACTTTAAAATTTAAGGAGTGCAAAGGTAGGGGAAAGTTTTGCTTAAGCAAAATTTTAATTAGCTAATTAGTCAATTTGTCAATGCGGCAATGTTGGAAGCGCGGCCGTGCGTTGCCGGCCTACGCGCAAACATCCGGAGTGACTGCCGGCGCGCCGCTACGCAAGGCGCGCCTTCCATCATTGCCGCATTGCCGCATTGTCAAATTGCCAAATTGACTAATTATCTTGCTACGTTAACCGTTCTTTTCTCGCGAATAACCGTCACTTTGATCTGACCGGGGTAGGTCATTTCGTTCTGGATCTTTTGGGCCATCTCGAAACTGATCTTTTCGCTATCATTATCAGACACTTTATCGGCTTCTACAATAACCCTGAGTTCCCGACCCGCCTGGATGGCATAAGCCTTTTCCACGCCCTGGTAGGTCAGAGCCAGGTTTTCCAGATCCTTGATCCGCTGAATATATTGCTGCATGATTTCCCTTCTGGCTCCGGGACGGGCGCCACTGATGGCGTCACAGGCCTGGATAATGGGCGAGATCACGTATTGCATTTCCATTTCATCGTGGTGCGCGCCGATGGCGTTGACCACTGCGGGGTTTTCCCCGTATTTTTCGGCCAGCTTGGCACCCAGCAGGGCGTGGCTCAGTTCAGTTTCTTCGTCAGGCACTTTTCCGATATCATGAAGCAGGCCGGCCCTTTTGGCCAGTTTGGGGTTTAGGCCCAGTTCAGCAGCCATGATGCCACAGATATTGGCAACCTCACGGCTGTGCATCAAGAGGTTTTGACCGTAAGAGGAACGGAAACGCATCTTACCAACCACCCTCACCAGTTCTTTGTGCAGGCCATGGATACCGAGTTCAATCACGGTCCTTTCTCCGATGTCCATCACCTGTTCTTCGATCTGGCGACGGGTTTTTTCCACGACTTCCTCGATACGGGCGGGGTGGATCCTGCCATCAGCTACCAGCCTTTGCAAAGAAAGACGGGCGATCTCCCTGCGCAGGGGATCAAAAGACGATAATACGATGGCCTCAGGGGTGTCATCCACGATCAGGTCAACACCAGTAGCGGCTTCGATGGCCCGGATGTTCCGGCCTTCCCGACCGATGATCTGACCTTTGATCTCATCACTCTCCAGGTTGAACACGGTAACCGTATTCTCGATGGTTTGCTCGGCAGCGGTTCGCTGGATGCTCTGGATGATGATCTTCCGGGCTTCCTTGTTGGCTTTCTGCTTGGCGTCTTCGATGATCTCCTGTTGAAGAGACAGGGCTTGGGTTTGGGCCTCTTGTTTCAGGCTCTCTACCAGCTGGGATTTGGCTTCATCAGCTGTCAGGCCCGCAATTTTTTCCAACCGGCGGATATGCTCCTCCTGGTGTTTCTCCAGTTCGGTCCGTTTCTGGTTGATCACCTCTATCTGGCGGTTCAAATGATCCTTGATGGTGTCATTCTCCTTGCCCTGCTTATCCAGGCTTTCCAGTTTGGTGTTGATGGATTGCTCCTTTTGCTTGATCCTGTTCTCGCTGTCGTTGATCTTGCGATTGCGGTCCAATACCTCCCTGTCGTGCTCCGCTTTCAGCTGTACAAACTTCTCTTTGGCTTCCAGCAGTCGCTCTTTTTTGAGGGTTTCTGCCTGTGATTTTGCGTCGGAAAGGATCTTTTGTAC
>JBEISY010000236.1:0-4043 GCA_040375175.1 Chitinophagaceae bacterium | reverse complement strand
TTAATCTGGTAACATTGCGGTAATATTCAGGTAACACGCTGGTAACGTTCTGTTAACACGACATTCATTTTGTTGAAGCACTTTTGCCGGACAAAATCAGCTCATGTTGTTTGTAAGACTACTCTTTTTGCTCCTACTAATTTTACCTACATCTTTGATTGCCCAGACGTTCACGTTGAATGGAAAGGTAACCAATGAAAAAAATGATGCCGTTTCAGGGGCAACTGTGACTTTTCAGCCAATTGGTAAAACAGTTGTCACCAACGTTGAAGGCCGTTTTTCAATTGTACTTGAGGCCGGAAAGAAATATTCAGTTGAAGTGACTGCTGTTTCGTTCAGTCCAAAGACCATCACTGATATCGAGGTGGGTAAGGATCTGGATAACAATCTGGATATTATTCTGAAGCCAGCCGTGAAAGATCTGGAAGGTATTGTGATCAAGTCAACTTCTACCCGCAGGCAGGAGAACACAGTTGCACTGTTGAATTTTCAGCGGAATAATTCGGCATTATCCAGCGTTCTGGCCGCAGATTTTATTCGCCAGACGCCAGATAGAAACACTGGTGAGGTGTTGAAGCGTGTGAGCGGGGCATCTATCCAGGACAATAAATATGTTGTGGTGCGGGGCTTGAGCGACAGGTATAACCAGGCGCTGCTGAATGATGCACCGATGCCGAGTTCAGAGCCTGATAAAAAGGCATTTTCTTTTGACATGATCCCCGCTGCGATGATTGATAATATCATCATTAACAAGACTGCAACACCTGATCTTCCAGGTGAATTTGCAGGTGGTCTTGTTCAGGTAAATACCAAAGACATTCCTTCGAAGAGCCAGCTTTCTGTTGGATTCTCTCTCGGATACAATACGCAATCTACATTCCAGGATTTCACTTCCAATCCACGTAACAAGTGGGACTGGCTGGGTTTTGATGATGGCAGCATGAGTTTGCCTTCAGCGCTTCCAGGTGTTTCAGACTATCGTGCTCAGTCTGACGCGCAGAAAATTGAATCTACGAAGTTGTTTAACGATGATGTATACAGCGAAGTGGTAAAGAAAGCCATTCCAATCACAACCCTCAATCTTACCTATTCTGGCAGGAAACAGTATAAGAATGGCGCGAGCTTCGGTACAATTGTTTCCCTCTATCACAGACAGGCACAAATTATTTACGATGACGTTGAACGTGGAAGGTACGAGCAAGTCAGAACGCCCATTTTTGAAGGATCCGAGATTCAGAATCGATATTCTGTGAGTACAGGTGTTCTTGCCAATTTCACCTATGTAAAAGGAAAGCACAAGGTTTCTTTCAAAAACCTTTTCAACCAATTGTACGATGATAATTATTATACGAGGTTGTTGGCAAATACGGGCAGGTTGCAGGATGTTTCCCTGCGTTCTTCCTTCCTGAACCAACGTTCATTGTATTCAGGTCAGCTGGAAGGAGACCATGTACTTACAACCAGTGGTATCCGCTTTAAGTGGAATGGAAACTTTTCTTTCAACAACAAGACACAGCCCGATTTCCGTACTGCACAATATGTAAGAAGTTTCTCAGACCCCAATGGTTCTTTTGAATTGGACGATGATGATACACGTCGGTTCTTCTCAAACCTGAAAGACTACAACATGGGTGGAAGCGGCTATGTAATAGTGCCCTTCACCATGAATAATGAAAAGCAGACATTTAAGTTTGGCGGCGGAAGCCTGGTACGCTTCAGGGACTTCGATGCCAGGATTTTCAGGTATGAGCCTGCATCTTCATCAACTGATCTTACTACGCCTTACGATGAGATGTTTTTGAAGAGTAATATAAACGATAAAGGGGTATTCCTTGATGAGCAAACGCAGAATACAGACCAGTACTTTGGTGTATCAACCCTTAACTCCGGATTTGCCATGTTTGACAACAAGTTTGGGAATTTTAGGGTGATCTGGGGAATGCGTGTTGAATATTTTGAGCAGTTCCTTGAATCTACTGACCTGTCCGCAAAACGTGTGGTGGCGAATACCCAGAAGTGGGACTTCCTGCCATCCGTGAATATGACCTACTCGTTTAACCCGAAACACCAGCTTCGTGTGGCTGCTTCCAAGACGGTTGCCCGTCCGGAGTTCCGTGAGATCGCACCCTTCCAGTTCTTCGACTATGAGCAGATCTGGGGTATAGCGGGTGAAACGAATCTGAAGCGTACCGCCATCCTCAACGGCGATATCCGTTATGAATTTTATCCAAAGTCAGGCGAGATTCTTTCGGTCGGATTATTAGCTAAGCAATTTACTAACCCGATCGAGATCAGGATGGATCCTGGTAGCAATGGTGACCGTTGGTTGTTTAACTATGCAAATGCAGAGAATGCAACTTTGTATGGTATAGAGGTTGAAGTGCGCAAAAGCCTCGATTTTATAAATGAGAATCTTTCTAAATTGTATTTCGTGGGTAACGCAACTTTCCTTGAATCAAAGGTTACCCTGATTACCCAATCTAATAATAACCAAAAGCAAGAAGTAGACAGACCATTGTTCGGCCAGTCGCCCTACCTCATCAATGGTGGTTTCCAATATTTAGGCAAAACATGGAATATAACGGCTTTGTATAACCGAATTGGCCCCAGGCTTGCTCTCGTGGGTGATCCGGTTGGTGCAGGCTTCTATGATATCTATGAGAAGCCCCGGAATCTTGTTGACCTGGGTATCTCCAAGAAACTCTGGGACAACAAGGGTGAACTGAAACTTACCGTTTCTGACTTGCTGAATAACCAGTTTGCTTTCTATGACAATCCTACAACAAAAGCTGGTTATGACTTTGATGGTGGAGACAGGATCAACTATGCTTACAGGCCTGGTACAACCATCACCCTTGGATTTACATACAACTTTGACCTCAAATAATGTTTAAAATGCTTATAATCAATAGTATGAATACGCTTAGGAAACTTACCGCATGTGCATTGTTGCTGTCCTTGATCAGCTCTTGCATTAAAATTGACATGACTGATAATTCTGGCTCTGGTACTGGTGGAGGAGCCGTTGATGATCCTAATACAACCAAAGTGCTGACAGGTTCGTATGAAAGGAACATCACTCTTCAGGCAGGTACCTACACACTGAAAGGGTATGTTTATTTCACTTCGGGAACAACATTGAGTATCCCTGCAGGAACCATCATCAAAAGTGATGTTTCCCAGAAAGGTGCATTGATCATTGAGCGTGGCGCAAGAGTTGAAGCTTTAGGAACTTCAACAAGCCCTATCGTATTCACTTCAGGTAAACCAGCCGGTCAGCGTGCACGTGGTGACTGGGGTGGAATCATTTTATTGGGTAATGCACCTACCAACAGGCCACTTTCACCCGCTCCATTGATCGAAGGCGGTGTTGACCGCAGGTATGGTGGCAGCATCCCTAATGACAACTCTGGTACAATGCGCTACGTTCGCATTGAGTACGCTGGTATTGCCGCTGAACCCGGATCAGAAATCAATGGACTGACACTTGGAGGGGTAGGCTCGGGAACTACACTTGAGTTCATTCAAACATCATATGCGAATGATGACGCTTACGAGTTGTTCGGTGGCACCGTGAATATGAAGAACCTTGTAGCTTATGCTTCATCAGACGATGATCTGGATTTCGATTTCGGTTATACTGGTAAGATCCAATACGCTATTGTACAAAGAAGGCCAGAGATCGCTGATACAGACGCTGGTAACGGAGTAGAGGCTGATAATGATGGTTCTGGAACAGCTGCACTTCCTTATACAAGGCCAGTACTTTCAAATATTACATGGATCGGTCCTAACGGTGATGCTGCTACCCAGGCTAACCTGAACTTCGCAAACAGATGGCGCAGGGCTGTCAGATTTGAAGTACGTAACTCTATCATGATGGGCTTCCCTAAAGGTGGTTTCTCAATGGAAAGTGCTTCAACAGCTGCTTCATATAATACAGATACTTCTGTGTTCAGCAATAATCTCGTACACGCTTTGGCGGATGCTTACAGAGTTGACGCATCTGCAAGCGGCGTGATCACAGCAGCCAATGTAAAAAC
>JBEISY010000465.1:0-1901 GCA_040375175.1 Chitinophagaceae bacterium | reverse complement strand
TAATATTATGAAAAAGTTATTTGTGTTTTTGGCCATTGGTCTGTCAGCATTCTCGGCCAATGCCCAGGATCCTGGCTCTGTTTCTTTGAATGTTTACGGTGGATACACCTTTACAGACCGGGTAAAGTTTGATGCCACATACGCCGATGTAAAAGGTGCCTTTGAATGGGGAGGTGGTCTGGAATATTTCGTTAGAAGGGATCATTCCGTTGAAGTACGTTACAGACGTATGGCTACCAATAGCCCTGTGTACGGACCAGCAGGTAACCAGTTGAACAAAGACAACGATGGCAGTTCTGCACAGTTCATCCTTTTGGGTGGTAATCGCTATTTTTCTTCTGGCATAGGAGACCGTACCATGCCATATATCGGTGCCGGCATTGGCGTTGCTATACTTTCAGGACCAGAAAACTCGAGAACATCATTCGCATGGGATCTACAAGCCGGTGTTAAAGTAAGGACCCAGAAAGCCCTTGCGTTCAAACTGCATGCCTATGTTCAATCTGCGATCTCGCAGTTTGGAAACGACTACTGGTACTATCCGGGTTGGGGAACCGTGGCTGTAGCTGATTACGCGCATTTGTTTCAGTTTGGTCTTGGTGGTGCCGTAGTGCTTGATTTCAAGCGTAAATAATGACTACACTATACTGACTATAAAAGGCTGCCACTAATAGGGCAGCCATTTATAATATAGCTGAATGAACTTATTCAAGGTTTGGGTAAACAATTCATCCCTGATGGCCCAAAGCGGGAGGAAAAGATCAGTTACGCATCAAGCGAAGCGATGTACGCCGTAAGTTCATCGTACAGCTTCCGGTTTTCGGCATGGAGCATAGCGGGATCTATGGTAAGGGCAGGAAGGATATCGATCAGGGTATTGATCCTACCTTCCGTTTGCAGGAACTTATTTAAAACAACCACTTTTTTCTGTTCCAGGATACAGTAGCCACTCTGGAATGTTCCGCGTTCATATCGCAAAACATATCCTGATTCTTCAATCATCTTCTCAACCCTGGCAAGCGTGGCAGCATTCATCTTCAAAGCCATCCGATCATCATTTTCACAAATGTAACGATAGCGCTGCCGAAGAAGTCCCGGGGTTCGCTAAACTTTTCTACATTCATCATCCTAAATGTGAATAATCTTGGATCAATTGTTTGATGCCATTGTTGTAGGTGCAGGATATGCAGGCCTTTCCGCGGCTACAAGACTGCAACAGGCAGGGAAAAAAGTATTGGTACTGGAAGCCAGGGATCGGGTTGGTGGACGGGTATTTACCCAATCCCTATCTAACGGTTCCTATGTTGACCTTGGCGCACAGTGGATCGGTCTGGGGCAGGATCATATGTACGCACTATTGAAGACATACAACCTGCAACATTTCCCTACGTATGACCAAGGAAAAAGCCTGCTCTGCTGGGACGGTAAAAGGAAACCCTACAAAGGACTGATCCCACCCCTTCCCCTGCCCGCTCTGTTAAGCCTTGACAGGGCCATTAAATCCATGAACAGACTCTCCCGCACCATCGATCCATCTGCACCCTGGCAACATCCTAATGCAAGGCAATGGGACAGCATAACGCTGCAGGGATGGATGGATAAAACGATGATGAGCAGAAAGGCGAAGCAATTGTTCACGATTGCTGCGCAGGCGATCTACGCGGTACACCCTTCTGAAGTCTCATTCTTGTTTGCCCTTTATTATGCCCGGTCAGGCAAAAATTTTGACACCCTGATGAATATCCGGCAAGGCGCACAGGAGTCCCGCATCCTTGGCGGAGCGGACCTGCCCGCCAGAAAGATGGCCGATGCACTGGGCCATCATCTTCGTTTATCCCATGCCGTTAGGAAGGTGACACAGGATACAGAGGGCGTGGTAGTGGAGGGCGACGGGTTTCAAT
>JBEISY010000294.1:0-3482 GCA_040375175.1 Chitinophagaceae bacterium | reverse complement strand
CAATTGGCACTGGTTTTTGGTAAGTGGATTTTGGTAAGCGGCACTAACTCCCAACAACCAGTGCTAATTGTCAATTGTTAATTGCTAATTGCCAATTGTTAGTCCTGCATGTCTTCTCGCAACTCTTCAGAAATCTTCACCAGAATCTTATCAATGCGATGTCCATCCATATCGATGATCTCAAAATGGAAGCCTCGCCAGTCCAGGGAATCGCCCGTGTGTGGGATGCGTTCCAGATCATGCAGGATAAAGCCCGCAAGGGTATCAAATTCCTGTTCCCCTTCGTTCATCCATTCGGTTTTTTCAAACTTGGTGAGGAAGTCGTAGAACGGGATCTGTGCATCCACGAGGAAACTTCCGTCTTCACGTTGCACCACTTCGTAGTCTTCCACATCTTCCTGGGGGATATCGCCCACGATGGCTTCGAGGATATCATTCAGGGTGATCAGGCCCAGAAGCGTACCGTATTCATCCACGATAAAGCAGGTGTGGATCTGGCTCTGTTTAAATTTTTCCAGCAGCTGGTAAGGCGAATTGTTTTCCGGAACAAAGAGCGCCGGCTTCATCGTGTCCTTAAACTTCACATGATCTGGCGTGATGTATAAATCCTTGATGGATACGATCCCTTTGATGTTATCGATGGTTTCGTCACAGATCGGGTAAACTGAATGTGGCTCGTCAAATATTTTGGCCTTGATGGTATCTTCAGAATCATTCACATCGAACCAAATAATATCAGAACGGTGCGTCATCAGGGAGGTAATGTTACGGTCGCCCAGGTGAAATACGCGTTCAATGATCTCCTGTTCTGTGGCTTCGATGGCGCCGGTTTCTGTGCCTTCGCTGATGATGGCCTTGATTTCATCTTCCGTTACCATGTTGTCCCTTGCCTTCATATTGAAGAGGCTCACGATGAGGTTGGTGGTTTTTGTCAACAACCAAACGAAGGGGTAGGTGATCTTGCTGATGAGGCGCATTGGAGCAGCGGCGAATTTGGCGATCACTTCCGGTGCGGCCATGCCGATGCGTTTGGGCACCAGTTCTCCAAGAACGAGTGAAAGAAAAGTAACGATGATCAGCACCACTACGGTGGCGATACCGTTGGAATATGCGGCGATGGCCGGGAACTGCTCCAGCCAGGCTTTAAAATATATAATGATCTTATCTCCGGAGTAGATACCGGTCAGGATACCGATGAGGGTTATGCCGATCTGAACGGTAGAAAAGAAATTATCTGGTTTATTGGCCAGGTCAAGTGCTGCCTTGGCACGGAGGTCGCCTTTATTGGCCTGTGATTCCAGTCTCGCTTTTCTGGCAGATACCAGGGCGATTTCCGCCATCGAAAAGAAGCCATTGAGGAGGATAAGACCAATCAGGATCAAAAATTCATTCATGCATGGAGGCCGAGGCCTATTTTGTGATCAAATACACGTGCAGCGAAACTGCCCAGGATTGCGCCCAGTAGTGCTCCGCCAATCACGTCAGAAGGATAGTGTACGCCCACGTATACCTGGGCATAGGCAATCATTCCTGCCCATATAAAAGCCATTGCCCACCAGGGGGAAAGCCTTTTCAGGGTTATGTAAAGATAGGTAGCTATCGCAAAATGATTGGTGGCATGAGAGGAAGTGAAGCTTCCGTTCAGGCCGCAGTTGCGCGCCAGGAATCTGACCTGGTGTGCCATAAATTCATCCCGGCAGGGACGGGGACGGTCAAAAATCTCTTTGATGACATGGCTGCTGAGGATATCAGACATGGCTACCAGCGACAAAAGCCCGACTGCCCACCAAAGGCCTTGTTTCTTGAAGTTGACTGTGATAAATATGAGCAAAAAGAGGTAAAAAGGTGCCCAAAAACTGCCTTCCCGTACAAATATGGCTACCGTATCAAACCAAGGTGCCGTCCAATCGCGGTTTACCTTTAGCATCAACGCATAGTCGGTGTGAAGGATACTTTGGGGAAGGTCCATGGGGCGAAGATAAGCTAAAAAGAACAGGGTGAGGGATTAGGGGGAGTGTATAGCTTAGGCGTAAGCTGATCCCTCCCCCTAAACCCTTCCCCTAAACTTACCCTTCCCCTTTTTTTTCATACATTTGTCCCCCTAAACCCAATGAACAGTGGCATTGATCAAAAGCATTTCAGGCATTCGTGGAACGATTGGTGGTAAGCCTGGAGAAACGTTATCCCCCCTTGATATTGTAAAATTTACGGCTGCGTTTGGGACGTGGTTGCTCGAGAAAACCGGGCAGAACAAGGTTGTTATTGGTCGGGACGGCAGGATCAGTGGAGCAATGGTCAATAGCCTCGTGTCAAATACCCTCATCAGTCTAGGGATCGATGTGGTTGACCTCGGCCTCAGCACAACGCCTACTGTGGAACTTGCGGTGGTGATGGAGCAGGCGGCAGGTGGTATCATCATCACTGCCAGCCACAATCCCAAAGAATGGAACGCCCTGAAATTGCTGAACAGCAAAGGTGAATTTATTTCCGGAGAGGACGGTGCCGAGGTATTGGCGAAGGCTGAATCCGGCCAGTTCCGTTTCGCCGGCGTGGATAAACTCGGCACTTATCGGGAAGATGACAGCTATATGCAGAAACACATCGATGCCATCCTCGCTTTGGACCTGGTAGATGTAGAACAGATCAAAAAAGCCAAACTAAAGATCGTGGTGGACGCGGTGAACAGCACTGGTGCCACTTTCGTTCCGGAGATCCTCAAAGCTTTGGGTGTGGCAGCCAAGGATATCACCGTGCTTAATGGTGAGGTGAATGGAAAATTTGCCCACAATCCGGAGCCCTTGCCACAGAACCTGAGCCAGCTTTCCAACGAAGTGAATAAAACAGGTGCCCACCTTGGTATTGCCGTAGATCCTGATGTAGACAGGCTGGTATTGGTATGTGAAGATGGATCGATGTTTGGCGAAGAATATACCCTTGTGGCGGTAGCAGATTATGTGCTGAGTAAAAGGAAAGGCAACACAGTCAGCAATATGAGTTCATCGCGCGCACTGAAAGACGTAACCATTAAACATGGTGGCGAATATTTCCCGAGTGCCGTGGGTGAAGTGAATGTGGTTATGAAGATGAAAGAAGTGAATGCCGTGATCGGCGGTGAAGGCAATGGGGGTATCATCCTGCCTGACCTGCACTACGGCAGGGATGCGCTGGTGGGCATCGCGCTGTTTCTGACCCACCTGACCTCTTGCGGTAAGACGGTCAAACAACTTCGTGGTTCATACCCGGATTATTTTATCATCAAGAATAAGATGGAACTGGAGCAGGGGCTCAACCTTTCCCAGATATTTGAGAAGATCCGCAAAAAATACAAGAGCCAGCCCGTGAACACGGAAGATGGCTTAAGGATTGAATTTGAGAACGACTGGGTACATCTGCGTTCCAGCAATACCGAACCCATCATCCGGATCATCGCCGAAAGCAATTTTGAGACCACTGCAACAAATATTGCGAACAGGCTGATGCAT
>JBEISY010000181.1:0-4762 GCA_040375175.1 Chitinophagaceae bacterium | reverse complement strand
TTATAGAATGCTTTACTAAACCCTCCCCCTACTCACTCCCCCTATTCCTATGGCTACCATCGCAGAACGGCGGCGTCTTGGTTTGCTTACACATGCAGTACCACACTTCTTCTTCTTGTGCGAAGCTGTGACGTAAACTTTTGAACGGCATGCCATCGATCTGCTTATGTCTTCCGTCAAAGAAGGGTTGCTTCTCGCTCAGGCCGCAGGTGCACCAGGAGTAATTTCTGTTGGCAGCAACGGCTACACACACGGGGTCATTGGCTGCTGCATTGGGGTCGTCCATAATGAGCGGTTGTGGATTATTTTCCATGATCAAATGATTGAATAAAGTGATATAAATTAAAATGATGTTGTTGAATGGCTTTCTCAATATCTTTCGCCAAGGCCGATTTGGAGATCGATTTCATTTTCTGGTTTCTGATCAACTGATAAGCCCGCTCTGCTAACAACAGTGCTTTTCTTTTGTTGTCTGTGTCCAGCTCCAGGTGTTGGGTGATGACCGATGCCAATTCCGGCAGCCCTGTTTTTTCCGAGGCAACGGTGCTGATCACGGGTGCATCCTTTCCCGCCGCATGGGTCATCGCTTTGAGGTAGCTGGCGAAATGATTGGCCTCCGGGCGGTCTGATTTATTCACGACAAAAATATCCGCGATCTCCATCAGTCCGGCTTTCATCGTCTGCACTTCATCTCCTGCTTCGGGCACCAAAACCACCACGGTAGTATCTGCCAGTCCGGCGATCTCGATCTCACTCTGTCCCACCCCAACCGTTTCAATAATGACGAGGTCAAAGGGAAGGGCTTTCAGCAATTCCGTGATCTCAATAATTCGTGGGTGCAATCCACCAAGAGAACCGCGGGTGGCGAGGGAACGGATGAAGACATTGGGATGGGTGTACCAGCCAGACATCCGGATTCTATCGCCCAGGAGTGCGCCAAGATGAAAAGGGGACGAGGGGTCCACGCAGAGGACGGCAACGGTTTTGCCCTGATTGATGAATTCCCCGATGAGTCCGTCTGTCAGCGTACTCTTCCCGGCACCCGGAGGACCGGTGATGCCGATGATGTTCTTTTTGGTTGTGGGGGGAAGGGAGCTGAGCAATTCCTCAAAGCCATCGTCCTCATCTTCAATGAGGGAAATACAGCGGGCGATGCTCCTCGTATCCATTTTCTGCGCTGCTGCCAGCATCTCCTGCCAATTCATGGTTGATGTATGTGGTTAAGTTTCTAAATTCGGCCAATTGCTGTGGACAACAAAATTAATCTGAACAGGAATATCACGCTTGTGTTGGTGATCACCATCTGGATGGGGCTGCTATGGTCCCGTGCACTGCTGAGTGCAGGCATGGGATTGCTGGTGATCCATACCTGGTGGGTGTATCGGATGCAGTGCTGGGAGGCATGGAATGCTTCGCGATGGCTGCAGGGGCTCACGCTTTTGTTCATGATCCCACTTGTTAGTGGTTTATGGAGTGAGGACCATCGCGCATGGCTACTGGTGATGCAGGTAAAACTCCCTTTGTTGCTGCTCCCCTTTTGTGTGCCGGCATTCACAAGCCTCAACCTTGACGCCAGAAAAATCCTATTGTGGGCCTTGATGATCTTGCTGGTGCTGAGCATGGGCCAGTCGGTGTGGTGGATGATGCGCGAACAGGATCGCAATTATCTCGGTGGTGCCGTCATGCGGGTACCGATGCGTGATGATCATGTGCGCTATGCCTGGTTGCTGGTAATCGGTTATGCGTGGTTGTTGGGTTATGCGTTATGGGGTTATGTGAAGAATAGGTTATTGATTATTGGGTTATTGGTTATGCTGGCGATATTCATTCATGTGCTGGCAGCGAAGACGGGGATTATCGGGTTTTATTTGGTTAGTGGGTTGATGGTTATTGGTTATATGAAGAACAGGTTAGTGGTTATTGGGTTATTGGTTATGCTGCCGTTGATTGCCTGGTTTACCGTCCCCAGTTTTCAACAGCGGGTGAAATTTGTTCGATGGGATTTTCAGAACTACTCGAGGGGTAATTATGTGGAAGGGCTGAACGACGCACCCCGTATTCTAAGCTGGCGTGCAGCAACGGAGATTATTCGGGAACATCCCTTGAGCGGTGCAGGTGCGGGCGATGCGCGGCAGGCTGTTAAGCAATGGTATAGTGTGCATGCACCTTTTCTTAAGCCCTATGAGCAGTTGCTGCCGGCCAATCAAATGCTGATCTATGGCGTATATGCGGGGATTGCGGGCCTACTGGCGGCATTGTTTGTATTGCTGATGCCCTTATGGATACGGCCCCATCGGAAAAATATGCTTTGGTTTTCCTTTCATCTCCTTGCGGTGCTCGGGTTCATGTATGAGATCGCGCTGGAGATGCAGTTCGGGATAGCGATTTACCTGATTTTTTCACTGATTTTTTTGAGTGAAGTCAAAAGTCAAAAAATAAGATTGGATTGATTATTTTGACTTTTTACTTTTGATTTTTGAATTTGCCCATGACCAACTTCATTCCCATCTTTCCGCTCAACATCGTAGTCTATCCAGGAGAGGACCTGAACCTGCACATTTTTGAACCTCGATATAAACAGCTCATCGCGGAGTGCGTGGAGCAGAAGAAAAATTTCGGGATACCTTCGGTGGTGAATGATAAGATGGCCGAGCTTGGCACGGTGATGGAGATCAGGGAAGTGGTGAAGGTGCACGAAAATGGGGAGATGGACATCAAGACCAAGGGGCTGAATGTTTTTCGGGTACTGGAAACCATCACTACGGTGCCGGATAAATTATACAGCGGGGCCATCGTAAAACATATTGTGACGGAAGATGATGGCAACCGCGAGTTGATGCAGAAAGTGATGACCTCTATCCGCCAGCTGCACGAGTTGCTGAATGTCAGCAAGCAGTTTCCCAGGCCGGATGAGCAACTAACCAGTTATGATGTGGCGCACCATATCGGTCTGTCTTTGGAAGAAGAGTATGAGGTGTTGAGCCTGGAGCGGGAGGTACAGCGACAGGAATATTTACGCCGTCATCTCAGTAAGGTGATACCCGTGGTACAGGAGATGGAAAGCCTCAAAGCCCGCGTGAAGCTGAACGGGCATTTTAAGAACCTGGGGGGATTTGATTTTAAGTGATTCAAAGGCAAACGAGAAAGTTTAGTGACCCACAATAGGTGAGAGTTAAATTTTTTTATAAGAACTATCACTGCTGACCGCCTAACTTATATCCCAGGTAGGAAGCTCCTGCCAGAACTGGGATAGTAGCTGATGGATGTTAGACGTCTTGTGCAGGTGTAGATGTTGCAGTACATCTTTCAGCCATTTGTAAGGATCTACGTTGTGCGGTTTATATTTTGCCATCAGCGAGTATACCGTAGCGGCGCATTGAGCTGCTTCATACTGCCCACTAGTTCAGGGGCCATCCAGAGGTTAGTGTAAGCAACCTGTTGAAGTGGTCAACTGTTCCCAAGAGCCCCTATTATTGCAAGGGTAGTGAAGGTAAAAGGGGGTGCAAACCAACACTTGTAACGTCCAATATTCACTGAGAGATCTTTGACAACATGAAGGTGAAAGAAAGCATAGAGACTTAGCTCCAGCAGGAGTTCTGCTGTTATGGGTACGATAACATGTGCGACTGCCTGCAGGATGAGGGTTGGATCATTAACCACAAGAAGGTGTAAAGGATTATGAAGATGCACCACCTGCTGTTCAACAGGAAGATCGGGCTGTCGGGCATACAAAGGCAGTTTGTAAGTTTCAGGGAGATAGCGGCTGAGAAGCCGCTGGAGCGCCTGTGTATGGACATTAAGTATTTTCATTCATATCCATGGATCTGGTAAGAACGCACTATTGCTGACTGTGATAGGTGTCTACACCAGAAAAGTACTGATCCATATGCTGAAGTTCAATATCCTAAAAGGAGACGTGATAGTTATACTCTATCTACTGTTGATGGAATACAAGGTCAAGGGGATGACCCTCCGTAATGACAACGGAAGCCAGTTTGTCGCGACAGTTGTCAGGGAATATCTGAAGGAGAAAGGAGTGAGCAAAGAGTTCACCCATGTGGCTACGCCGGAGGGAGACGCCTACATTGAAGCCCTGCGCAGCATCATCCAGCGGGAAGTCATTGAACGCTTTGAATTTGACTCCTTGTGCCATGCGAAAATGATATTCAATCGCTATTACGAGCGGTACAATACGGTCAGAAAGCATGGTTCACTGGGCAGAAAAACACCGGAATATTTCTCGAAAGAAAACTCAATCCCGTTACCCTATAAAACGACAAACCGACTAACTTTAAACACCTAAATTGTCCACGAAATAGGGGTTGGATACAAGGGTGCAACGAAATCAATATTGTTTGGTGTCGGAAAAAAGGTTACATGTACTAACGTACTTGGAATGGCAATCTCACATACGGGAGGTTTGATTATGCCTGGTGCGTTATAATTTGACGGAATTACAGGTGTAGTAAAAGCATCAACGAATTGGGATGCTGATATGTCACTGAAATATTGGTATAAAGAATTTAAATTCAAAGCAAACCGTCAAGACCATACACTTAAAACATTAAAATGAAAATATTTTTTTTATACTTTACCTTATTTCTTATTTGCTTTAATTCTTTATCTCAAACTCTAAATGTTAATGATACAGTAAATAGTAACATTGTTATCAAATTTAATAAAGTTAAGCAAAGTTTTAAAGAAGCAAGTACGTCAACAATGAACACCTACTACTTACCGCAAAGTAAGAGTGTTGTACTTA
>JBEISY010000154.1:0-5094 GCA_040375175.1 Chitinophagaceae bacterium | reverse complement strand
TTGAGGGTTTCGTTGATGAGTCTCGCTGCCCATAAGAAAAGAATGGCAATGATCAGGCCCACATAGCCAGTAGAAAAATAGGTCTTGGAAAGATTAAATCTGCCGAAGGTGTTTGCCAGGAGGGAGGCCACCTGTAAGATGACCACAAATGTAATGAAGTAGAGTATCTTTCGCTCGCGTAATTCTTGTTTCCGATCACTCTTCAAAATATAGCCGCCATAAATGATGCCCGCGAGGGAAAGGAAAAACATGAACCATCTTTCTGACCTGGATGCCTGCAGGATAAAATTATCCAGGCTTGCCAATACAAAAAACAGTAAAAATGCCAGCCAGAATCGCATCCAGAATGGGGTTATGAACTGGCGAAAGATCACCGTTAAGGCAATGGCTGCAGTAAACCAAAGTACAAAGCTGAAGATAAATGGTGGATCGAAAAATATAAACTGGAAGATAGAAAACACGATGACAATGGACGACATCCATGGATACCGCACTACCAATTGCCCACGCTCTTTTGGATCCAGGCCTTCTTCTTCCTTTAGTCTTTTTTTGATGGCAGTGATCAACCAGGTGACCAGTAACACGAGTAAAACAAAGATCACAACCCTTCCTTGATTGTTTGCCAGATAAAACTGTAGCAACAATTTCTCTTTGGCAACTGAAACTGAGACAATTTCCCCAAATGGTCTGTTGTATCCGATCTCCCCCCAGATGTTATGAAACTCCCTTTTGAAGGTTCGCTGGTTTAATTGTTTTCGATATGCATCCACGTCATCATGCGCCTCTCGTAAATCATGTAGTAAAAAACTGGATTGAATCTGGAGGGAGCTTACACTATTCAAGGTTGCATTCAGGCTGGAATCCAAGGGCCCGAAATCTGTGACAACCACAGTGAGTTTATCCAGGTATTTGCGAACGGCTATGGAATCATCCGGAAAAATATACAAAGCAGAATCCGCCTGAAGAGAATCAAGTTTCTCTCTCGTTTCATTCATAGTCCTCATATATCGATCCAGGTTCTGCTTGGTTGTGCCCAATCTGGCTACCAATTCATCCAGCAACATGGAGGATACGGTGAGGTTGCGATGTGTCTGCGATGTACCCTTATTCACAAATACCCCATCCTTCACAATCTCCAGCAATTCTTTTGTCTGCTTCAATTCCTCTTTGATCGCCGAGGTATCCACATCCTTGCGCAACAGGAACTTCAGTTGCTGGCTTTCCCGAGCCAACTCGTCCAGCAGTCTCCGTTGACGCCTCGAAATCTGCTCCCGCTCAAAGAGTTGCCTGCTTCTCACCGCTTCGTCAGAACCCCTTTGCTGCATCTCGACCACAAAGGGGCTCTTCGGTGGTGTGGAATCCTGAGCCGGCGCCTGGCCAAAGGCCATACCCCAAAGGTTCAGGAAAGACAAGACGATAACGACAGTATTTCGCAGGGATGACATGTATGGTAATGGTTGACTATAAAGATATCCAAAAAAAAATGCCATCCGCAGAAGTGAATGGCCCTGCAATTTAAAAACCAATCTCTGTGCGCAGAAGGCCTCTAACTATTCAAGTTCAAACCAAAATGATACATTCGCAGTCCAAATCTGCTGTTTGAAAGAGATTCTACACAATCCTGTATTTCATGCACTCTGCAGTGGCGACAGCCATTTTGCACAGGGTACAGATACCGTCAAATTTTTTGATGCGGAAGTATCGCCTTATGCGGGATTTCCGGACAACTATGCAAAAGGATTTGAAGAGCTACATGCACTGATGCCTGCAGGCCGGAGAATTCTTTATGCGATCCCCGATCCCATCATTCCGCCCAAAGGATGGGAGGTTAAAGCACAGATCCCCGGCGTGCAATTTCTTTACCCGATGGATTCGGTACCGCAAAATTCCAACTTGGTTCCGGAGCCACTCAACACTTCGCATGTAACAGAAATGGTCGCCCTCACCGCGCTAACCAAGCCCGGGCCTTTCGACGAACGAACGATTGAGTTTGGACACTACTTTGGGATTTTTGCCGATGGAAAACTGGCGGCCATGACTGGCCAGCGCCTGCATCCGGAGCCATATACAGAGATCAGTGCAGTGTGTACGCATCCGGATTATCTCGGCCGCGGCTATGCGGCAGCGTTATTACAACACCAGTTACAGCTCATTCTTTCGCAAGGCAAACAACCTTTTCTGCATGTGCGTGGAGATAATGAACGCGCCATTGCCTTGTATGAGCGAATAGGCTTCAAAGAGAGTGGGCCGATGCATTTTTATTTCATGAAACGCGTATAGTTACCTGGGCTTGGAACGCCCCTTAAACTCAGGTAATTGTAGATTGTATTTGAGCGAGACCAATCGGGTAGCGATCACTGTACCCGCAGCTGTCAGTCTTGTAAGTGGCAATGAAGCATCAAAATAGTAACACAACGCATACACCACGCCACCGGCAGCGCATGCCAGTGCATAGATATCCCGACGAAACAACAATGGCACTTCGTTCACCAATACATCCCTGATCACACCGCCTACCGATCCTGTGATCATCCCCATCACAATGGCTACCCAGAATGGAAATCCTAACTGCAGGGTTTTCTCGATCCCCACTACCACAAACAACCCCAGCCCGATGGCATCAAAGAGGATCATCGTTTTGCGAAGATGAATAGTGGCATTGTAAAACAACACACTTGCTGCCAGTGCAATCCCCGTTACGATGAGGTAGGATGGCTGTACCATCCAAAAAGGCGTAACGCCCAGGAAGAGATCCCTGAGCGTTCCGCCACCGATAGCCGTCACCAGGCCTACGATATATGCACCAAATAAATCGAAATTTTTTCCTTCTGCTGAACGGATCCCACTGATTACAAATGCAAAAGTGCCGAGGTAATCAATGTAAATGGTAGGATCTATCATTCATCATTAATTATCATATCCGCCCCTGCGCTTCGACTTCGTCTGTGCGGGCCAACGCTGGTTGCCTTGCAATGGCGCCTTCTCTGTTGAGCTACGCTGCGGATCTTCACAGGCCATATACACCAGGATCGCTGTGAGGATAGCATTGTTGCGCACATCATCAAACACGATCTTATCATAAGTATCTCTGTTGGTATGCCATGTATAGTTGAAATAGGACCAATTCAATGAACTCAGGGAAAATGCAGGAGCACCAACAGCAACAAATGACGCGTGGTCAGAACCACCACCACCGGGAGCGCCAGGGAATGTGGTCTTAATGGAATCCTTGTACTCGCCGGGAACAGCAGCAAGCCATCGGCCCAAATAATCCTTGGCGTTGGCATAACCAGAGCCTCCGATATTCACCACGCGGCCGGTACCATTGTCCTGGTTGAATAAGGCCTGCAGATTACTGACGATCTCCGGATGATCTTCCACAAATGCGCGTGAACCATTGAGACCTTGTTCTTCACTGCCCCAATGACCAACGAGTATTGTGCGTTTCGGATTAGGATATACTTTTTTCAGGATGCGCATCGCTTCCATCATCACCATGGTACCCGTACCGTTGTCTGTTGCACCGGTAGCGCCATCCCATGAATCAAAGTGGGCAGACATCATCACATATTCATTCGGCTTCTCTGTGCCTTTGATCTCAGCCAATGTATTGAAGGTGGGTACTTCACCCAGTTCTTTGGACTGTGTGAAAACAGTGAGTTCAGGTGCTTTGCCAGATTCCGTGAGCCTGTAGATCAATCCATAATCTTCCAGCATCACATCGATGGTAGGGATCTTTTTCGTGTACGCATCAAAGATCTTGTTGACACCAAAACCCTGGCTCCAGTTGCTGCCGATGATCCCTGCGGCACCTGCTTTCTCCAGTGCTTGTGCGAGCTGGCGATTATTGTATCCGGTTTTGTTAATGCGTTTACGCCATGCATTGGTGGCGTCCTGCTTTTCTTTTTGCATCTTATCAAAGGATGCCTTGGTGGCAAACTCTTTCCAGTTGTATTCCGGCCTGCCCGTGGGTTGTGGCATGGCTACCAATACAAACTTTCCCTTGACATTGGGTAGCCATTGCTGAAAGGCCAGCGAGTCTGCCACATCAGGAAGAATGATGGTCGTTGCTCTCACGGGCTTCTTCGTTGCAGGAGAAAAGGAAAGCTGTGTAGCCTCTAAAGATTTTATCCATGGACTGAGCATGTCCACATGCGTAACGCCTCGGTCCCATCCTCGCCAGGTGCCATAGTTCTCCCGCCTGGCCTCAATGCCGTATTGTTTGTATTGTGCGATGGCCCAGTCGCTCGCCTGCACCATCTTGGTAGATCCTACTAGTCTGGGACCGACGCCATCCATCAGTTCGTGGCTTCTTTGCATGAGCTGGGAGTTCTCAGTAGCTTCTTTGACGATAGCCGCAACCACAGGATCCTGCTGGGCCTGCGCGGTGGCATGAATGAGTTGTGCCGATATAACGGTAATGGCCAGTTGCTTTAAAAAACGCATGTGAGGTACTATTTTACTTGTGATAATTTACCGAGCTCATTTGATGCCATTTTTGTCCGATTCTTTCGTAGAGAACTGATTACTTGAACGAAAACTATTTTGAATTGAAAAGCAGCGTAAGTAATTCATTTTTTGTATTTTATGAATACATTTATTGTACTAAAGTTACTCCTAATTATTACCGATATTTGGTGTTAACCATATTTACTCCTAATTTTAGCACATATTAGGATTAAATATGAAAATACCTGAAGCTCCCCCACCCATACCAAATTATTTTCACTATGGGGATGTTTTGGATGATCTCGTGAAAATTAGAAAATTCCGCGATTTCTTTCAAATCAATGAAAATCAATATCCATACTGGGAAAAATGGAAATACATTGCTAGGGAATGGGGCTACGATGAAACAAAATTGTGGGCAGCCGTGCGGATCATCCGCGGCGGAAACAATTTACAACTTACAAGTTCTTATTTATTCAAAATAAATGCTCTGCCATGAGCTAGCTGTCACAGCTGCAGCTGCAATGTTGGATATTCAGAGTATGTATCAAACGGAAACATTGCCAGACGATCCAAAAGCCTGATCTGCTCATCCAAGATCATCCCAGTACCAGTCTCGACAAGCAAACCATCATCAGGCCGCCT
>JBEISY010000020.1:0-12043 GCA_040375175.1 Chitinophagaceae bacterium | reverse complement strand
TATGAAGGTGTGAAAGTATGAAAGTTTTTTTCACACCGCCACACCTTCACACATGCATACTATTTTATGCGTACACCAAACGCTACTTCCACATCCGTCTCCCCTTTGCTCACGGGATCACCGGCGGCTTTGGTACCTGGCTTGTGCTTCAACGTAATGGTAAGCGTGCCTTTTGCTGCGGCTCCTGTCTGCCAGGTTGACGTAATGCCCAAAGGCAATCCTTTGCTGTCAAGGTTCAGGTTGCTGGCCGTAATGGGTACAACGGCAGGCGTGAAATACACCTGGTGATCATTTGCCTCGGCGGCAACCTCTACTGTAACATCGTCAGCTGGACTTACACTCTCATTCAGGAACTGCAATGTAGCATTGTAAGATTTGTTGGCATCAATGATGATGCTGTCAAACTGCGCAGGAGGATTACCTGCAGGTCCATCGATGTCCTTAAAGGTAAACACCTGAGGGGTTGTGCTGCCGACGGCCAACAGACTCACTTTCAAGGTGGTGATCAGTTCTTCTTCATTGGGATCCACATCGTCATCTTTAGAGCAAGATGCCAGTCCAACTACAAATGCTGCGAACAAAAAAAATACGTACTTCTTCATGGTATTCTATATTTGATGATGACTAAAAATTCAATGGTACTTTAACCCTGAGGGAAATATTCCGACCCATATCGTCACAGAAATATCGGAACGCGTTGAGATAGTCGCGATACCTGACATTGAGCAGGTTGGTGACCCCAAAGATCACGCCCAGGCTGCGATGATTGATATGGATATCGGTTCCTGCTTCCAGGCCCAATAAGGTATATCCCGGCGGAGGTGGCGCATAGTCTGATTCCATGGTGACCGTGCCATCCGGATGCTTGATCTCGATATTTCCTGTAGCCGGAACCCTGGTTTGTTCGTTTACATGTGAACCGGTGATGCGCAGATAGGTTCCTTTGAATTTATTCCCCTCGTCAAACATGTACTCAGCAGAAGCTTCATACCGGTCCGCTGGCATTTGGATCAGCCAGTCGTCTGTAAGCAGATCAAACGCACGCAGGACACTTGCCTTTCCAGCAATCTTCAGATGGCTGAAAAAAATGTACGATGCCTGCATATCCAATCCCGTCATCCTTGCATCGGTCTGGTCATACTCAAACGTAGGGAAGGCACCACGGATGGTTAACTGCGGTGGATAGGTGGGCTTCAGGTAAATGAAATCATTGATTCGCTTGTAGTAACCATTTACCGTAAGGGTAAACTTCTCATTCGCGTATTCCACTTCAGCTTGCAGGCCCAGCGATCTTTCAGGTACCAAATCGGTTTTCCCTTTCTCGATCCTTGCCGCGCCATGGTGCAAGCCATCAGCAAACAACTCATTGACCTGTGGCGAGCGCCAGGCAGATCCACCGGACATATTGAAACGCCATCTTTTCATTTTGTACGTCACGCCAGCATTGCCGGAGAATCCGTTGAAAGATCGCGTTCCATAGGGATCCCCGGGATTGTTGGCATCGCCCGTCAGGACATCATTTGGCGAAGCATCATTGTCTGTGATATTGTTTAACCAACGGAGATCATACCGCAGGCCCGCTTCCGCGATCCAGTTTCCCCGCGTGTATTTCTCTGTAATGAAAGCGCCGGTGTTGATCCCAATGTAGTTGGGAATGAAATACCTGTAATTGATGTCATTCAACTGGAATGACCCGGATACTCCCATAGTGCCTTTCCAGTACTTGCCTTTGTAATGATCCCAGGCAAGGTCAAGAGCCGTAGTGTACAACGAGAGCTCCAGCTGTGGATTGCTCCTCGGGGATCTTACAATATCATATTCCCGCCGATGGTTGTTCTGGAAAGACCCGATGATGTTGAGCCTGCTGAATTCACCGGTTTGCACATATCCCTTCGCTTTGAATAAATGGTGCTGTACACTTTGGTATGGCCTGTTGATGGCGTAAGAAAAAGAAGCATCCTTGATATAGTCAGGAGGATCTCCGCTTTCAATAGCATTCATTAGATCTGTCACATTACCGATATGCGAGCCACTGAAGATACCCAACTTGGTACTGAAATAACTGTAGAACAATTCAACCCCTTTTGTGGGCTGCTGCCATCCTCCTGTTGCCGAAAAATTCAACTCCTGCACACCGGAATTCTGCAGCCAGTAGTCGGGCGTTCTCGCATCCCCGCCACGCTTTGCAGTACCCTGCAGGCGCCATGCAAACTGGGGTTTGTTTTTTAAACTGCTTTCCACCATCGCCGAGATCACCCCCATGCGATTGTTTGAAAAAAGCGCCGTATTCAATTCTCCCGTCATCCCGCTCTGGCGATATGGCAAGAGCTTGGGCTCCACCAGAACAACACCACCGATGGCGTCACCACCGTAACGGATAGACGAAGATCCCTTGATCACCGTGAGCCGGTTGGCCAGGTAAGGATCCACTTCCGGCGCATGCTCGCTACCCCATTGCTGCCCTTCCTGGCGGATGCCATTGTTCAGGATCAGGATGCGATTGCTGTGCAGTCCGTTGATGACGGGTTTATAAATATTATTTCCGGTTTGCAGTACCGTTACGCCATTGACGCGCTGTAATGACTCGCCGAGGGTTAGTCCCCTCGTGGCCTCCAGCTGTTTGCCTTTCAATTCCGCCATGGGAGTGGTTTGGCTTGCCGATGCGGTTCCCCGTACCACCACCTCGCCTAACTGAGAAAAATTATGTGGTATCTCTATATCCTTGTGCAGATCCTCACGGAGATGGATATGTGCCGGCTGCGGTGTACAATTCACATGGCTCACTATGATGGTATAGCTACCCGGACAAAGCCCCCGAAAGATAAACTCACCCTTACTGTCTGAGACAACCGTTTTATTCAGCTCTTTAATGAAGATGGTAGCCTCTTTGAGCGCTTCCTTACTGTCCTGATCAAATACCGTTCCGCTGAAACTGAGATTGCATTGCGCCTGCAGCTGCTGGGACAGGGTGGCCCCTGCCAAAAGCATTAACAGAACAATAAAATATTGCCTTAACCGCAGCATTTGCATCCCCATTGCCCAAATGTACAGCAAAATTGAATATTTGCAACGTTATTGCAAATTTTTAGAAGTTGGGAGTTTAGCAACGGCCAAGTATTTAAGATGGGGTAAATTTTCTTTTACCTGACCTTCAACATGGATTTCACTTGTTGCAAAGGACCGTTCTGAAAACGGAGATAGTAAACGCCGGGAATCAATGTTTCACCATTGAATTGTATATCGTACTTACCTTGCAGGTATTCTTTATCTACGAGGTTGGCGATCAGACGCCCTTGATTATCAAGAACCTGAATCAACACGTGGCCCCCCGTAGTTTTGAAACTGATCCTCGTAGATGCGTGGAAAGGATTGGGATAGCTCACAATGAGGGTTTCACCGGCTGTCTGGTTCAGGTCATCAAGGCCTGTGGTACAAGCTGCTGATTGCACCAAAGGAAGACTTTGGAAATTCCGGAACAATACGGTCTGCACCGTGGTTGTACCTGCACAGAACCAGTTTTGCAACAGGGTGCCGTACACGCTCCTGAAATCATATTGATACGGGACGTTATCGTTCACCGTCACATTGGTGGGAATGGTTGGATTCACGCCCAGCACGCCCGGACTAACCTTGCTGCCAAATACGAACAAGGGAGCTGCGGCGCCATGATCCGTGCCCACACTGCTGTTTGATTTGATCCGTCGGCCAAACTCCGAAAACGTCATGCCCATCACCCGATCCTCGATCTGCAAAAACTTCAGGTCATCCATGAAGGCTTTGACGGCATCAGACAATTGCTTCATGAGGTTGGCGTGTGTACCGGTTGTGGTATCACTGGCCACCACCTGCAGGGAATGCGTGTCAAACCCACCGATGCTGCACATGTACACCCTGGTTTTCAATCCGCCTTTAATCAAACGCGCAACGATCTTCAATTGATCGCCAAGGTTGTTACCGGTTGGGTATGGATTCTGCACCACTACTTTAGCTGCAGCATCTTTGATCACCGTTGCGTACTGCTGTGTTTGCTGCGCCACTGTACGGATATATGTGAGTTCCTTACCCGCATTACCCGGAGGCGCAGGATCCTGGATTCCGTTGACGAGATTATAGAACGATGTGGGGTTGGTAATGCTCATGCCCATATTGAATGCAGGGCCCTGTAACAGCAACGAGGTTACGGATCCGATCTGGATGGCCAAAGGATCCGGCATGGCACTATTGGGATAACCCGTTGGATAGTTTGGATATTCCTCACTGAGGTATCTTCCACCCCATCCAGACGTAGCCACCACATTGGAATCCGTTGCACTCATCCAGATATCCGTTGCACGGAAATGGGAGAAGTTTGGGTTGGGATATCCAACCGCTTGCACAATGGCCAGTTTACCATCGTTGTACAAGCTTTGCATGCCGGTCATTGAAGGATGCAGTCCCGTTTCTGCTTTACCATTCAATGCAAGGATCTTGGATTCCGGTATCGCAATGTTGGTACGCGCATTGAAATAAGCGCTGTAGCTGCTGCGAGGGATCACCATGTTCAATCCATCATTTCCGCCGTTCATCTGGATCACCACCAGCACATGATCCGTCTCTGTAGCGTATCCAAGCAACGCGTCAAGAAATGGCGACGGCGAAACAGGACGCACGGAGAAACCATTTATGACCGATGGGGCCATCAGCGTCGGGAACATGCCTGATATAAAGTTTCGCCTGTTCATGACCGTTAGATTAAATGGTATTCTGGTAAATTCATCAGATACTTCAGCAGGGCCCTCAGCCTGTCGTTCACCACATTGAACAATGCAGTATTGGTGGGCGCAGCCATATAGGCCGTCCACGCATCCGTCCAGTAATGATCACTGGTTTGCCCGCTCAACAGAATATCTTTTTTCAATTGGTCCCTGGTAGACTGACTCAACGGCACACTATAGATCAACTGCACGATCTCACTGATCAGCGCGTTGGGATCATGAGGCGCCGTTAGCGTTCTTGCATATCCCACTGCGTCCACTACTACCCGCTTACTGTTGAAAGTGTAGCCACTGGCTACCATCTGATCCGTGAACTGATTCCGCTTGGGATAAGTATCACTATTGATCCATATCTCATAAAATCCCGGCGCCTGGTAATAGGCCTTCCATCCGGAAACGTCCGGTGGATCACCGAGATTCTGTTGCATATTGGATGCCAGGTTGCGGATATTATTCCAGTGATTGTACTGGGAAACCACATCAGCAGCAGCATCAGGGACCACTACATTGTACTCACGGATAAGCCCAACCGAAAGATCGATGGGACTCTTGATATGACAGGCCCTGTTTGAACTGTCAAAGAAATGCTGGCTCATCAACATGTCCCGCAGCACAGGTTTCACGTCCCAGTTGCTGTCAACCAACAACTTCGCCAGCGGCTTGATCACTGATGTCTCCACCGCAGGCGTGATCTCATAATATACAAACCATCGGTACAATTTCTTAACCAGGAAGTTTGATACCTCTGCTTTTTTGGAAAAGATCATATTCAACAGGTCATCCAACTCCAGGATGCCCGCATCCGCGGTGTTGCGCCCTGCAATATTCGTACTGTTGTAAAATGATGAAAACACTTTGTTGCCGGTATCGTGGCGGGCGAGATCGAAATAGCTCTTGTTGTTTGCAGCATCGTTTCGCCAGCCGGTGAGTACCCTGGCAGCGGTTTTCACATCGTCTTCTGTATAATTGGGATTGTTCTCTTTACCCAGCGTAAACAGCTCCTGCAGTTCCCGGGAGTAGTTTTCATCCGGCGCCGTCTTGGTGTTCAGCTGACCATTCAGGTATACCAGCATGGCAGGATCCATGGTGACTTCCCTGACCAGGGTTTTAAAATTACCCAGGGCATTTGTCCTGAAGAGGTTCACATGGCGGTAGTAGTACCTCGCATTACTCACGTCATTGGTCTCCGTGGCGAAATGGTTGTGCCAGAAGAGGACCATCTTCTCCCGGATACTACGATCCTGATTCAACTGCAGACCAAGCCACCATGACTTCAGCGAAGCGCGGCGCCTGGATTGTGCCGTCCCGTCCACCGTATGCGTATCTACCCAGGTTTGCCCGATCGCAATATTCAGATCAGCGTCTCCGGCCGCTATGTTGTCATTTGTATAAGCCTTTACCGGCGGTGCTGGTAAAGGCGCGGTTGGATTGATCAATTCATCCACCGTCTGTGCGAGGGTTTTTCCGGTGAAATACAGGAGGTCCTGTTTTTTCATACCGAAAAGAGTCCGCTTCAGCAGGTGCTCAATCTCCGGATTGCCCCAGGTTCCTGTATAGTTTGGTATCGCTGGAATGGTATTCGTTTTTAAACTTCAGGGGTTTGACTACAAAAGATCGGCCAAAGTTTAATTTTAGGTCGCAGGTCGCAGAGGTCGCGGAGGTCGCAGGGGTACCTGCGAACTATGCGACCTCCGCGAACTGCGACCTAATCAACTGTTAAGCAATGTTTTCAATGATTCCCGCGATGCCTTGTCCGCCGCCCACACAGGCCGTAACAATGCCGTATTTTTTATTTAACCGTTTCATATCATTCAGGATCTGAACGGTCAGTTTGGTACCGGTACAACCCAGGGGATGGCCGAGGGCGATGGCACCGCCGTTGATGTTCACAATATCCGGGTTCAGTCCGAGTTCACGGATCACCGCCAGCGCCTGTGATGCAAAAGCTTCGTTCAGCTCCACCAGGTCAATGTCCTGTAAGGTCATACCGCTTTGCTTCAGCACCTTGGGCACTGCTTCTATCGGTCCGATACCCATGATCCGGGGATGAACACCCGCTGCCGCACAGTTCACGAGCCTGCCGATGGGCTTGAGTCCCAGCTCGTTCACCATGCGCTCACTCATGACGATGACGAATGCTGCGCCGTCGCTGGTTTGGGATGAATTGCCCGCCGTTACAGTTCCGGTCATGGAAAATGCCGGTTTCAGTTTGGCAAGCGCCTCTGCCGTGGTATCTGCACGTACTCCTTCGTCTGTATCTATGATATAGTTTCTTTTCTGCTTCTTGCCTTTTCCATCGAGATACACTTCCTCTACGTTGATGGGCAGGATGCCGGATTTAAAGAATCCCTGTTCAATAGCATTCTTTGCTTTCATGTGGCTGTTGAATGCAAATGCATCCTGGTCTTCCCTGTTTACATTGTATTCTTTTGCAACCGCTTCCGCCGTAAGGCCCATACTCAGGTAATAGTCCGGTTCATCCTTGGCGATGGAATAAGCCGGAACCGTCTTCCAGCCTGCTGTTGGCACCATGCTCATGCTTTCTGTTCCTCCGGCAATGATGCATTCAGCCATGCCCATCCGGATCTTGGCTGTGGCAATGGCGATGGTCTCCAGGCCAGACGCACAATATCGGTTCACCGTCATACCCGGCGCATGAAAACCTACTGCCTTGGCCGCGATGATCCGCCCCACCTGTAAGCCCTGCTCCGCTTCCGGAACGGCATTGCCCACAATCACATCGTCTACCCGCTTCGCATCCAACTGGGGCACTGATTTCAATAAACCCTGGATCACTTCAATGGCCAGGTCATCCGGCCGAGTAAAACGGAATCCACCGCGTTTGGATTTACCAACCGCTGTCCTGTATCCCGCTACGATATATGCTTCCTGCATAACTAAAGTTTAAGACAACTAAGATATACAAAAAAATATTAGTTGCATCAACAACCGTTTATTTCCTTTTATCTTCGTGGCCATGTACGCCACGCTGAGGAACATCCTTTTCCGGTACGATGCGGAGCAGGTTCACCATTTTGCCATGCACCGGCTGCAAAATGCCTGTTCATTTGGGCCGATGCGGTCCCTGCTGACGGGATATTTTGCCCCTAAACCGCATCCTGTTTCGCTTCTTGGGCTTCATTTCCGCAATCCAATAGGCCTTGCGGCCGGATTCGATAAAAACGCAAGCTATCTCAGGGAACTGGATGTGCTGGGATTCAGCCACGTGGAAATTGGGACAGTTACCCCGCTGTCTCAACCGGGGAACGATCAACCCAGGCTGTTCCGGCTTCCGGCAGACCAGGCGCTGATCAACCGGATGGGCTTTAACAATGAAGGCATGGAGGCCGCCAAACGAAGGCTTGCCGATTGGCGAAACAAGTTCCCTGATTCAACGATGATTATTGGGGGAAACATCGGTAAGAACAAACTGACGCCCAACGAAGAGGCAGCATCTGATTATGTGAAATGCTTTAATACCCTGTATGATGAGGTCAACTATTTTGTTGTCAACGTCAGTTCACCCAATACGCCGGGCCTTAGGGAGCTTCAGGAAAGGCCGGCCCTGGAAAAAATATTCGGCGCACTACAGGAGATCAATAACGGAAAGGCACACCCGAAGCCGATCCTGCTGAAGATAGCACCGGATCTCACCAATGCTCAGCTCGATGAGATCTGTGGTTTATCCCTGCAAATGCAACTCTCCGGACTGGTGGCCACTAATACTACCATTTCAAGAGAAGGCTTGTTGACGAACAGTCATGAGGTGGATGCGATAGGGGCAGGAGGGTTGAGTGGTAAGCCCGTTCAAGCACGCTCAACGGAAGTACTGCGATATCTTCATGATCATACGGGAGGCAAGCTACCATTGATTGGATCTGGCGGTGTATTCACCGCCGCGGACGCGAAAGAAAAACTGGAGGCAGGGGCCAGCCTGGTGCAGGTATGGACCGGATTTGTATACGAAGGACCAACAATCGTTCAGAAGATCTGCAACGGTTTGTGACGGTTTGTGATCAAGATTCATCTTTATCTTTACTTTTTACACACGAAGAATATATGGAACATCTTTTTACGGCAGACGCGATCATCAGCCTGGTAACACTGGCAATTCTTGAAATCGTTTTGGGTATCGATAACGTCATCTTTGTATCGATCCTGATGGGCAGGCTCAATGAAAAGCAACGATCCACTGCCCGAAAAATATGGATGGTTGCTGGTATCCTCGTGAGGGTAGCGCTGTTGATGGCCCTGGGCTGGCTGGTAGCCAACGGTAATAAAGAATTGTTTGGCGTGAATTGGGGCGAAAAGCACTACGGATTCAACCTGCGCAATGTGATCATGTTCGCCGGTGGTCTCTTCCTGTTGTTCAAAACCGTCAAGGAGATCCACAATAAACTGGAGGGAGATGAAGAGGCAGAAGTCAATACCAAGGCCAATGCATTTGGTGCCATCATGGCGCAGATCATCATCATCGATATGGTTTTTTCCTTTGACAGCATTATCACCGCGGTGGGTATGGCCCGCCATGTGGAGATCATGATCGCAGCAGTGATCATCGCGATGATCATTATGTTCTTTTTCTCCGAAAAGATCTCGGTGTTCATCCATAAACATCCCACGTTGAAAATGTTGGCCCTGAGTTTCCTGCTGATGGTGGGTTTCAGTCTTTTCTTTGAAGGTCTTGAACCTATTCACGGTTCACACATTGATAAAGGCTATATCTATTTTGCGATGGCTTTCTCTTTTGCAGTGGAGCTGTTGAATATGTGGATTCGCAAAAGAGCCAAGGCACGCAAACCTGTTGAGCTCCGCGAACCGCAACTACGGCAGCAGGTGGCAGATGACTCAGCGCATTAAATTGGCAATCAGGAATACAGTAATACGGTCATTCAAACAAACAGGAGTTGGAATCCCGGTACGCCAGAATTCCAACTCCTGATTGCTCGAATGACCGTATTACTGTATGTCAGTTTTCCAAAAGCATCTTCACCGCCACCGCTATCCCTGCCGTTTCCGTACGAAGCCGTGTATCTCCCAGTGTCACGGGAATGAATCCCTTTTGGATGGCAGCTTGAATTTCTGATGGGGTAAAATCACCCTCCGGACCTATGAGGATGGTTGCAGCGTCAAGCCCCGCACCACTCAGGACCTGCTTCTCCGAAGGTTCGCAATGTGCAATGAATGTGCTGCCCGAAACAGACTGCTGCAGAAAAGCATCAAAAGAGGTAGGTTCTGTAATTTCGGTTAGCCATGCCTGTTGGCTCTGCTGCAAAGCACTTATAAGAATGGTTTGTGCACGATCTTTCCGGAAATGCTGTTTTTCTGTGCGGGCAGACTGAAGGGGAACCACGCGAGCCACACCCAGTTCAGCAACTTTCTCCAGAAACCACTCAAAGCGGTTGGCATTCTTCAGCAGGGAGATGGCGATGGTTATTTGTTTTTTTCGGTTAGGCCAAACCGTTACCTCGCCCACCAATATCGTACATGATTTTTTTGACGTTGTCTGGATGCTGCAAAGGGCTGATCTCCCATGTCCATTGGTAAACACCAGTTGTTCTCCTTCGCGCATACGGAGCACCTGCACCATATGCCTGGCTGTATCCTCGGGCGGCGTTACCACCGCACCTTCTTCCAGGATTGTATCAACATAAAAAAAAGGGAAATCCATTTGTCAGACAGTCTTTACCTGTGATCATTGCCACACTGCCACATTACCGAATTGCCACATTAGAACGGTGCTTCATCTTCTTCACCATACGGAAGATCATTCATCTTGGATCCTTTCTGGATATAGAGCTTGGGGCCTTCTGCATCACTGACCGGCTTCCAGTTGCCACCGCTGAGCGCAGCAGGCATCCCCAGATCACCTTCATCGTCCATAAACTTCTGGATATGCAGTAACGCACGAAGCTTGATCGTTTCCAGCGAACCGTTACGGTGTTTGGCGATCCGCACATGCGTTTCTCCTTTGGTGCTTTCGCCCATCTCATTGCTCATCATTTCGTAGTACTCCGGACGATAGAGGAACATCACCATATCGGCGTCCTGCTCAATAGCACCCGATTCACGAAGGTCACTCAGCTGCGGCATCTTATTTCCTTCTTTCCGTTTCTCTACTTCCCGGCTTAACTGCGACAGGGCGATGATGGGGATATCCAATTCCTTGGCCAACCCTTTCAGGTTTCGGGAGATCGTACTGATCTCCTGTTCCCGGTTGGTGTTCCTGTTCTCACTGGTACCGCTCATCAACTGCAGGTAGTCTATGATGATCAGTCCAACCCCGTGCTTCTGCACGAGCCGCCTGCACTTGGCACGCAATTCAAAAATATTGAGGGCAGCAGAGTCGTCAATAAAAATGGGTGCGGTAGATAACCGCTGAATACCTTTTTTGTAGAGCTGCTGCATTTCATGGTCTTCCATTTTACCCCTGGCAATCTTCTCCAGCCAAATCTCAGATTCGGCTGAAAGGATACGCTGAACCAGCTGACCCGCACTCATCTCAAGGCTGAAAACCGCGCAGGCCGTGGGTTTTGTGGGATGCAGTGCTGCATTACGGGCAAGGTTAAGCGCAAATGCGGTTTTACCTACCGAAGGCCTTGCCGCAAGGATGATGAGATCAGATTTCTGCCAGCCATACGTAATTCTGTCCAGCATGGTAAACCCACTTGGAACACCGGTGACGTCTTCCTGGCGGTTGCGCATATCCTCAATGCGCTGGATGGTTTTCACCAACACCTGATCAATGGAATCAAAGTTTTTGCGAAGGTGGTTATTGGTGATCTCAAACAATTTAGATTCCGCTTCATCCAACAGGTCAAACACATCTGTACTGTCTTCATACGCATCACCAATGATCTCGCCACTGATTCGGATCAGCTCACGTTGGATAAACTTCTGCAATACGATGCGGCAGTGGGTTCCGATGTTTGCCGATGAAACCACAAAATTGGTCAGCTTGGTCACGTAATACGGACCCCCAACCATATCCAGTTCACTATTGGTGCGAAGTTCTTCCACAACGGTGAGCAAGTCAATGGGACTATTGCGGGCAGCAAGGCTCTGCATGGATTTGTAGATCCGTTGATGGGCGTCCACGTAAAAACACTCCGGCTTGAGGATCTCAATAACCGTGTCAAATGCTGATTTATCCAGCATGATGGCACCCAGAACGGCCTCCTCCAGTTCTTTCGACTGCGGGGGGATCTTGCCATATACCAGGGTACTTAAGTCTGGTGTACTCTTTTTTCTGTTTTTCCGGTCGCGGTTAATATTCGTCAGATCCATTG
>JBEISY010000315.1:0-3268 GCA_040375175.1 Chitinophagaceae bacterium | reverse complement strand
TGTTCCAATTACGGCACAAAAAAATGCCCCGAAGGGCATTTCAATTGTATGATGCAGTTAGACCTCCAAGCCATTGCCAACAAGGCAAATAGCTGGTGGGCCGAATTATAAAGTCTTCAATACATCGTTCATACTACGTACGGCATCGGCACTCTTCGCGAACAGTTCTTTCTCTTCATCGTTCAGATCAAAATCAACGATCTTCTCCCAACCATTCTTGCCGATCACTACAGGTACGCCCAAACAGATGTCTTTCTGGCCATACTCACCATCCAATGCTACGCAGCAAGTGAAAAGTTTTTTCTCATCGCGCACAATGGATTCTACGAGCGCAGCACCGGCAGCACCAGGTGCATACCATGCTGATGTGCCAATCAATTTTGTCAGCGTTGCACCACCTACCATGGTATCCGCAACCACGGCTTTCTGTGTATCAGCATCCATGTATTTAGTTACAGGCGTGCTGTTCCAGGTAGCGTGACGGATCAAGGGGATCATGGTAGTATCACCGTGACCACCGATCACCACAGCATTCAGATCAGCCGGGCTGCAACCCAGGCGTTGGCTGAGTTGATATTTAAAACGACTGCTATCCAGCGTACCACCCATACCGATGATGCGGTGCTTAGGCAGGCCGGTTGCAGTAAGTGCGAGGTAGGTCATGGTATCCATCGGATTACTGATCACGATGATGATGGCATTGGGAGAATGCTTGAGGATATTTTCTGCCACACCTTTCACGATGCCGGCGTTGGTACCGATCAGTTCTTCCCTGGTCATGCCCGGCTTGCGGGGAATGCCTGAAGTGATCACCGCCACATCAGAGCCAGTGGTTTTAGTGTAGTCGTTAGTGCTGCCAGTGATGCGCGTATCAAACCCCAGCAGGGTAGTGGTCTGCATCATGTCCTGCGCTTTACCTTCGGCCAGTCCTTCCTTGATGTCCAGCAATACCAGTTCATGGCAAAGCTCCTTACGGGCGATATTGTCGGCACAAGTTGCACCCACGGCACCTGCACCTACTACAGTTACTTTCATGGTGAAAAAATTTTAGCAAAAGTAAGGAAATCAATTCTTCCCCAACGCTTCAAGAATCTTATCAACCTTCGTATCGCCTTCAAAGACGGTGATGAGGTTGCGGTTCTTATCATACAGCGCGAGGAATGGTGCGGAACGCACGCGATAGAACGGTCCGAAGAAGTATTTCACATCTCGGCCCACATGTACATTAGAATATTGATAGAGCTTATACTGCCGGATGAATTCCTTCATCTTATACACCGGCTGGAAGGTGGCCATGATGATCTCTGTGTTCCGGAGCTCGGTCATGTTCTTGGTCATAAGGGAAGCCTGCTTTTTACAGTGCTCACATTCCGGACTGAAAAGAATGATGATGACGGGCACGCCTTTTTTAATATCCCTCGAGGAGAACCAGCTGGTGCTGTCTTCCTGCAGAATAGTAAAGCTGGGCAGGGACGGATACTTCAAATAAGGGGCATCCTGGTCCTGGCCATAGGACTTCACACACAACACCGTAAACAGGAACAGGGTAAAAATCTTCATCAAGAAGTTTTGGCAAAGGTATTCGGATTGCAAGAAAGGTATTTACTAAAAAATTGCAAAAACGAGATGACATTAAATTTCTTTAGCTTTGCCGCCCTGACATAACAAATCGCATTTATGGCAAATACATCAGATATCAGCAGGGGCATGATCCTCAAATTGGACGGAAGCCTCTATACTGTGGTAGAATATGGGGAAAACAAGACCGCCAGGGCGGCCGCCAAGGTTTGGGCCAAGCTTAAGGGCGTAGATAACGCCCGCACCATCGAAAAGACCTGGAACTCAGGCGAGACCATCTTCCCCGTGCGCGTTGAAAGGAAGGACTACCAGTACCTGTATAAGGACGAAACCGGCTATAATTTCATGGATAGCGAGACTTTTGAGCAGATCGCGGTATCTGAGAGCCTGGTGGATGCCCCCCAGTTCCTGGTTGACGGTCAGGGCGTTACCGTACTGATCAATACCGAGTCCGACACGCCGATGTCTGTGGAGCTGCCGGATAAGATCATTTCCAAAGTAACTTATTCCGAGCCCGGTGTAAGGGGCGATACCGCTACCCGCACCCTGAAACCCGCCACCGTTGAGACAGGCGCAACCGTAATGGTTCCCCTCTTCGTGAATGAGGGCGATGTGATCCGCATCAACACCAAAACCGGTGAATATATTGAAAGGGTAAAAGAGTAAAATCACCTCTTTTTTATAGAAAATGGGCAGAAAATGGATGTTTTTTGCCCATTTTTTGTTGTTTTTAGGGATAAATAAAGCATTGTTGATATGATACAATGCTTATCTTAGCCCCCGGCCGCAACCAAAACGATTTTTAAATAAGCTTCCATGGATTTCAGACAAATTCAGGACCTGATCAAAATGATCAATAAGTCCAATATCGGAGAATTAACGATCGAAGAAGGTGGTTTCAAGATCACCATCAAGCAGAAAAAGGACGAAAAACTGGTCTATGCCCAGTCTCCGGCCATGGTAGCGGCGGCACCGGTTGCACAGGCGCCCGCTTTTGCGGCACCTGCTTCAACGCCATCTGCACCTGCGGCTGATACAGCAGCACCTGCCAAGACGGATCATCTTCTGACCATCAAGAGCCCGATGATTGGTACCTTTTACCGCCGCCCTTCGCCCGATAAGCCCCTGTTTGCAGAGGTTGGCGACGATGTTACGCCCGGTAAAGTGGTCTGTATCATCGAAGCAATGAAACTCTTCAATGAAATTGAAAGTGAAGTAAAAGGTAAGATCGTGAAGATCCTTGTGGAAGACGCTTCACCGGTTGAATACGATCAGCCGTTATTCCTGGTTGACCCTTCATAAATTCATCCGCCAGTGATGTTGCGAACTGCTAACTGCTAATTGCGAACTAATTTATTTTCATGACAAAAAACTCGATCGCTGGATTTAAGAAGATCCTGATCGCTAATCGTGGCGAGATTGCCCTTCGTGTGATCAGGACCTGCAAAGAGATGGGGATTAAAACGGTGGCGGTATATTCCACTGCTGATAAAGACAGTCTCCACGTTAAATTTGCCGACGAGGCCGTTTGTATCGGCCGCGCATCCAGTGCAGAATCATATTTGAACATACCCCACCTGATGGCCGCGGCAGAGATCACCAATGCCGATGCCGTTCACCCCGGCTACGGCTTTCTGGCAGAGAATGCCAAGTTTGCCGAGATCTGTGGGGAATATAATATCAAGTTCAT
>JBEISY010000206.1:0-4366 GCA_040375175.1 Chitinophagaceae bacterium | reverse complement strand
GCCGCATTGTCTAATTGTCTAATTGTCTTAGTATGATAATGCAAACAACACTCTCTGCTGGCTCGGTTTTCCGGAGTAAACACAGGTGCCTGTTTCTTCTTTGCCGTTGAGCGGGATACAACGGATCGTGGCCTTGGTTTCCTGCTTGATCTTCTCTTCGGTTTCGCCAGTGCCATCCCAATGTGCGGAGATGAATCCAGCTTTTCCATTCAAGACCTCTTTGAATTCTTCCCAGCTGTTGACTTCGGTGATATGGGTATCTCTGTAGGCCCTGGCTTTCTCAAACATGTTCTTTTGAAAATCCTCCAGCAGTGCCCCGATATGAGATGCCAGTCCATCGAGACTGACACTAGCCTTCTCTTTCGTATCCCTGCGGGCAATCTCTACCACATTTTTCTCAAGGTCACGCGCACCTAAAGCGAGACGAACAGGTACCCCTTTCAATTCATATTCTGCAAACTTCCATCCGGGCCTTGCATTATCGGAATCGTCATATTTAACCCTTATCCCTACAGCCTTCAATTGCTGCACCAATTCATTCGCTTTTGTATCGATGAGTTTCTTTTGTTCATCGCCTTTGTAGATGGGTACGATTACCACCTGTATGGGTGCGATACGCGGCGGCATAATCAGTCCCTGGTCATCACCATGCGCCATGATCAGCGCCCCGATAAGCCTGGTAGACATCCCCCATGACGTGGCCCAAACATATTCCTGCTGGTTGTCACGGTTCAGGTATTTCACATCAAATGCCTTCGCGAAATTCTGCCCAAGGAAATGCGAGGTTCCTGCCTGCAGCGCCTTACCATCCTGCATCAACGCTTCAATGCAATAGGTATCCACTGCCCCGGCGAATCGCTCATTGGGTGTTTTAACGCCTTTGATCACGGGCACCGCCATATAGTTTTCTACGAAATCAGCGTAAACACCCAGCATTTTCACGGTTTCCTCCAATGCCTCTTCTGCCGTAGCATGGGCAGTATGCCCTTCCTGCCAGAGAAACTCTGTTGTCCGGAGGAACAAGCGCGTGCGCATTTCCCAACGCACCACATTGGCCCACTGGTTGATCAGCAGGGGAAGATCCCGGTAAGAGTTGATCCAGTCCCGATATGCGTTCCAGATGATGGCCTCGCTGGTGGGGCGCACAATCAACTCCTCTTCCAGTTTGGAGTCGGGATCCACCATGAGTTTCCCTTTATTATTGGGGTCAGCCTTCAGCCTGTAATGCGTTACCACGGCGCATTCCTTGGCAAAGCCCTCGGCATGGCCCTCTTCTTTCTCCAGGAAGGTGCGGGGAACAAAAAGGGGGAAATAGGCATTCACATGGCCGGTATCCTTGAACATCCTGTCCAGCACGTCCCGCATATTTTCCCAAAGGGCATACCCGTAAGGTTTTATGACCATACAACCCCTCACCGCAGAATAATCCGCGAGTCCGCCCTTGAGTACCAAATCATTATACCACTGTGAATAGTCCTTGTCCCTGGATGTAATCTCCTTGCTCATGCTAATGCTTTGTATTTTAACAATTTCAACGCCGCAAAAGTAGTAACTTCGACGTCATATAATAAACCTTCTCGCCGTGAAACAAAGAATTCTACTTTTAATTGTTCTTGCAACAGCTTTTGGCAGTTGTTCGGTATATAAAAACGGGCAGACCCCTGACGACGTTTATTATTCTCCCACGAAGGAGATGCCGGGCTATATCAACCCCGAGGATGATGTCCGCGAGGACGAGGCCACCAGTCCGGAGGACAGGTACCTCAGGATGAAATCGACCAACCGCAATCGCTGGTCAACTTTTGATGATGACGTTGCGTACTGGAACAACCCTACCTGGAACAATTCCTTCTTCTTTAACGGTTTCGGTAGTCCATACTATTCACCCTGGATCGGATCAGGCTGGAACATGGGCATCGGCACTGGCTGGGGTTGGAACAACATGGGCTGGAATGCTTTTGGCGGTATCGGCAATCCTTTCTGCCCGGGCTTTTACGGTTCGCCGATTGTAGTGGTTAACCCCAAAACGGTAAACTACAGAAGCTACGCTCCCCGTGGCGGTAACCTGAACGCTTATACCCGCACCAATGGGTATACTGATCCTAAAACAGGTCAAAAAGTATACGGTGTTTCCAGTGGTAATGCCAGCGCTGCTACCCTGCGTACCTATAGAACCAGTGGCGGGAACTATTATAATCCTTCTAACGGTTCAAACAGGAACAGTGGTGGTTCACCTTCCCGCAGCTTCAATAGCAACAACAGCGGCTCCAGGAGCAGCGGTACAACCAACACCGGTGGTTCCAGCGGTGGCAGCCGCAGCAGTGGCGGAAGCAGTGGAGGAAGCAGTGGAGGAAGCGCACCTGTTAGATCATTCCCCCGCGGTGGCGGTAAATAATATTTGGAAATGGATAGCTGATGTATAGATCGATTGGGATAGCCCGTTGATAGATGCATCAGCTTTTTCGTACCGCGTTATCTCCAACATCTGAACATGATGAAAAAAATTTTACTTGCAGGCACCCTGCTCCTGAGTATTCAAACCTATGCCCAGCTTCCGGAAGACGCTATCCGGTATTCATGGCTTACACCCAACGGAACGGCAAGAAGCACAGCCATAGGCGGTGCACTCACCGCACTCGGCGGCGATCTTCAATCGATGTTTGTGAATCCTGCCGGTCTCGGCCAGTTCAAGACCAGCGAACTGGTGTTGACACCGGGGTTCAACTTCTCCAATAACAAAGCCAACTACCTGGGTGGATCAGATAAGGATGCCAAAAGCGGAATGTCTTTCGGAACCTCTGGTTTCGTATTCGGATCCCCGCGCTGGCAGTTTGGCCTGGGTATTTCAAGGACCGCCAATTTCAATTCAAACATTGCCTACAACGGCGTAAACAACCAGTCTTCTTATTCTGAGAAATACCTGGAAGAACTGATCAACAATAACGTCACTGATCCTAACCAGGCTGCGCAGAATTACCCCTACGGATCATCCCTGGCCATCAACACCTTCCTCGTGGAACCTGACCTCGATGCCAGCGGTAATGCCACCGGGTATTACAGCCTCGCCACACCCAGTACGGGCTTGAAACAGGAACAAGTGATCAATACATCTGGAGGGATGACCAGCTTTGGATTTTCCGCCTCCCGCAATTTTTCTGATAAGTTTTTCGTGGGTGGATCTTTCACGCTTGATTATATCACCTACAGAAGGGACCAGACTTTCCGTGAGTCAGACAACACTTCCAACACCGCAAATGATTTCAATTATTTTAGCGCCCAGGAAACCCTGGAAACAACCGGACAGGGAATCACGCTGAGGCTTGGCCTTTTGTACAAGCCCATCGAAACCATTCGACTTGGTTTGGCCTTCCATACGCCAACGCTGTATAATATGAAGGATGTGTACACCACTACGGTCCGCACAGACCTGGAAGGATATGCCGGACCAGGAGAACTGTTCCAAAGCTCTACAGATCTGGTAGGCGCACCCGGACAATACTCGTACAGCTTCAGTAACCCCTTGCGCGTCATGGCTGGATTCGCCTATGTGTTGCGAGAAGACAAAGACGTAACTCGTCAACGTGGATTTCTTTCCCTGGATGTTGAATACCTCAACTATGGTTCCAACAAATTCCAGGATGAATCTTTTACTTCCTCTGGTACGTATTTCAGCGACCTGAATGCTACGATAAAAGATATTTATAAGAGTGCACTTAACGTGCGTGTGGGCGGTGAGTTGAAATTCAATATCTGGATGGTGCGTGCCGGCTTCGGCTATTTCGCCAACCCGTATAAAGATCCAGAACTCAAGGGCAATAGGATGAACCTCAGCGGTGGATTTGGCTACCGCAACAAAGGTGTCTTCGCCGATCTTACTTATGTGCATCAATTGGTGCAGGATGGGTTCTATCCATACCGACTTGAAAATGGATTCTATGCTCCAGTGACTACGAAAGGTGGAATTTGGAATGTGGTGGCTACGGTTGGGTTTAAATTTTAGTTGGAAGACCGAAGTTTGAAGTTGGAAGACCGCATTAAGGCTTCCACCTTCCAACTTCAAACTTCAAACTTCAAACTTTCATATGTCTTCCACACAATATCATCATCCCGCCTGAACCAGGTCATCTGCCTCTTGGCATAATTACGGGTATGTTGCTTGATCTTTTCACGTGCCGCTTCCAGCGAATACTTTCCGTCGATATAATCAAAAATTTCCTGATAGCCAACCGTCTGCAATGCAGGTAAGTGTTTGTGGGCATATAATCCTGTTGCTTCTTCAACCAGTCCGGCTTCAAACATTTCATCCACCCGCTGGTTGATCCGCGCATACAAAACTTCCCTTGGCCATTCAATCCCGAATTTGCTG
>JBEISY010000470.1:0-1856 GCA_040375175.1 Chitinophagaceae bacterium | reverse complement strand
TGGTATAGGATAAGTCAGACAAGTAACATATTTTTGTAATCTCCTGTAAAGTCCGTATTAGTTTTCTCCATCTCCATTATCTTATAGAAAAGACGGGTTATCGATATTTGAATTCCATCCTTTGAATGCCGCTTGTGCATGTTTAGATTCCATATCCGGATCTATCAACCCTTTAACGTTAATCCACAATGCCCGGAATTCTTAAGAGCTTTACAAAAATCACTTCAAGGTGGATCATTTTCTTCCTTGAACAAATGTTAGCATTCAGTGCATTCCTGAGTTCCCTGTTAATTATTAGCAGTGTTACACACGTGAATATTACTGACATGCGTTCACTTCTGCTTCTGTTAGCTATCAATGTTGTACCCACTACAACGGGTATGATGATTTTTCAGACACATACTGGTATCATCAGGTACTCCGAATTGAAGGACATTTATACCGTCCTTAAATTTTCGTTTATTCAATTTGGTGTATGGTTGCTTCTGTATCCATTTACATCAACCCTCTTCGCTAATATTCAGGCTCCGTTGATGACACTGATGATCAACTTTGCCCTGGTTTCCCTGTTTCTTATCGCGTTCAGGCTTCTTGTCAAAGAAGTGTATGCCCGCGGATTAAAAGGCTGGAGCCAGAAGCAGCGTGTACTGATCTATGGTGCAGGCAACATCGGCATCGCAACAAAGAATGCTGTTGAACTGGACAGCAGGAGTGGAAAAAAACTTTTTGCGTTCATCGATGATGATCACAATAAGATTGGCAAGAGCCTTTGCGGCACACCCATCGTATCTGGCAACCTGGTCAACATAGCCAATTACATCAAAAAGCACGCTATAAAAGAGGTTATCATTGCTACCAACCTTCCGTTGGAAAAGAAAGCTGCTTTGACGCCCTTGTGTGCTGAACTGAATATTAAGCTGAGCTCGGTACCTCCTTTGCATCAATGGACCAATGGCGGTTTCAGTGTTAAGCAACTGAAGGAAGTGACCATTGAGTCTCTCCTTGAAAGGGATGTCATCCAGGTGTTAAACGAGAAATCTGTAAAAGAATTTGAAAATGCAGTAATACTGGTGACCGGTGCAGCAGGAAGCATTGGATCTGAAATATGCAGGCAGCTTTGTAAATATGACCTGAAGAGACTGGTTCTGCTTGATCAGTCGGAGACTGGCTTGCATGATATCATGCATGAACTGCACGAAAAATATGATTCAATCGATTTCTGCATGGAGTTGGGGAGCATCAGGGATGAACAGCGTGTTACTAACATCATGCAGTACTACAAACCGCAGTATGTTTTCCATGCCGCCGCTTATAAGCACGTGCCTATCCTTGAATACTTCCCAACAGAAGTTGTACTCACCAATGTGAAAGGTACACGCAACCTTGCGGATGCAGCACTGGCAGCAGGTGTGAAAAAGTTTGTGATGATCTCTACAGACAAGGCAGTGAATCCAACCAACATCATGGGTGCCACCAAGCGTATCGCTGAAATGTATGTGCAGTCGATGAATTCCGCCAACGGTACACAGTTTATCACAACCAGGTTTGGTAACGTACTTGGATCTAATGGATCTGTTGTGCCTTTGTTTAAAAAGCAGATTGAGCAGGGTGGCCCAGTTACGGTTACACACCCAGAGATAACAAGGTATTTCATGACCATTCCCGAAGCCAGCAATCTCGTATTGGAAGCCGGTGTGATGGGTAATGGCGGAGAGATCTTTGTATTTGATATGGGTAAGCCAGTGAAGATCGTGGACCTCGCAACGAAGATGATTGAGCTGTCAGGTATGCGGCCCGGCGAAGACATTAAAATCGTCTTCCAGGGATTGAGGCCAGGTGAGAAGATGTTTGAAGAG
>JBEISY010000419.1:0-2335 GCA_040375175.1 Chitinophagaceae bacterium | reverse complement strand
CGTCCCGCTGTGAACGGCACATCAATATTAAACCCGGCTTTCACCGCCGCCGCTTCAACAGCAGCCGTACCGCCGAGGACAATGAGATCTGCCATCGATACTTTTTTAGTGCCATTGGCGGTATTGAATGACTGTTGAATACTCTCCAGTACATCCAGCACCTTCTGCAACTGAGCAGGGTTATTCACTTCCCAGAATTTCTGGGGCGCGAGCCTGATCCTTGCGCCATTGGCGCCACCCCGCTTATCTGAGCCCCTGAAGGTTGAGGCCGATGCCCATGCTGTATTTACCAACTGTGCAGTGCTCAACCCTGAAGACAGGATTTGTGTTTTCAAAGCCGCAATATCTGATGCATTGATCTGTTCGTAATCAGGTGTTGGGATCGGATCCTGCCAGATCAATACTTCCTGTGGCACTTCTGGTCCAAGATACCTTGCACGCGGACCCATGTCGCGATGCGTCAGTTTAAACCAGGCCCTCGCAAATGCATCGGCAAACTGATCGGGATGCTCATAAAATCTGCGGGAGATTTTCTCGTATGCAGGGTCATAGCGCATAGACAGATCGGTGGTCAGCATAAAAGGCGCATGCTTCAGGTTAGGATCATGTGCATCGGGCACCAAACCCGCACCAGCTCCATTTTTCGGACGCCACTGGTGCGCTCCTGCAGGACTCTGTGTGAGCTCCCATTCATAGTTGAATAGATTTTCGAAAAAGTTATTGCTAAACTTTGTTGGCGTCACCGTCCATGCACCTTCCAGTCCGCTGGTGATGGTATCAACGCCATGTCCGGAACCGTAATTGCTCATCCAACCCATTCCCAGTTTTTCCAGTCCTTCAGCCGCTGGTTCTTTACCCACATGCTTGGATGGATCAGCAGCACCATGTGTTTTACCGAAGCTATGTCCACCAGCAATCAATGCCACCGTTTCTTCGTCGTTCATGGCCATCCTGCCAAAGGTTTCGCGGATGGCTTTGGCTGCTTGTATTGGATCCGGGTTGCGCTCGGGACCTTCCGGGTTTACATAGATGAGACCCATCTCGGTTGCGCCAAGCGGGTTGGCGAGGCTCTCCGGGTTGCGATGTGCTACCCAGGTAGTTTCAGAACCCCAGTTCACGTCTTCATCGGGCTCCCAGGTATCGGCACGTCCACCGGCAAATCCAAAGGTTTTGAAGCCCATAGACTCCAGCGCGCAGTTGCCGGCAAGGATCATCAGGTCAGCCCATGACAGGCTGTTCCCGTATTTCTGTTTGATGGGCCATAATAAAAGTCTTGCCTTATCCAGATTCGCATTATCAGGCCAGCTGTTGAGGGGGGCAAAACGTTGTTGTCCACGTCCGGCGCCGCCGCGTCCATCAGAGATCCGGTAAGTGCCTGCACTGTGCCAGGCCATACGGATCATGAACGGACCATAGTGGCCATAGTCAGCGGGCCACCAGTCTTGTGAGGTGGTCAGCACCTGAATGATGTCTTCCTTCACTGCTTTCAGATCCAGTTTCTGGAATGCTTCAGCATAATTGAAATCTTTACCGAGTGGGTTCGATAAACTTGAATGTTGGCGAAGGATGCCCAGATTAAGTTGGTTGGGCCACCAATCCTGATTCTTCGTTCCGGTCGTGATCTTTTTCAATTGCTCGTGCGGGAAGGGGCATTTGGCCTGGCTATCGTTGACTTCGTAGGCTACTACTTTGTCTTGCGTGTTGCTGTCCATATAAGGTTAATTGTTATGAAGTTATTGGGTTATCGGGCCTATCAAAGTTACGTCCCGGAACGTCATAGATGAATATGAATCTGTCTATATTTGTCATAGATATCATCTATTATGAACCTGCAGCAATTAGAATACATCGTAGCGGTAGATAAGTTCAAAAATTTTACCAGGGCGGCGGATCATTCCAATGTCACGCAGGCCACCCTGAGTGCGATGGTGAAGAAGCTGGAAGAGGAGTTGGGGGTGATGATCTTCGATAGGAAATCCACGCCTGTCCGCACCACGGAGGCCGGCATTGAGATCGTTGAAGAGGCAAGAGTGGTTGCGGCGCATTGTGAGAAGATCAGGGTAAAGGCAAAAGGTGGAAAAGGCAAAATAGAGGGTCGGATCAGGATCGGGGTGATCCCCACCATCGCCAATTCCCTACTGCCAAAGATCATCAAGCCTTTGCTGGAAAAATACCCGAAACTGTACATCGAAGTGGTGGAAGTGACTACGCAAAATATTTACAGGCAGTTGCGGGAAGGTTCACTGGACTTGGGTATCATCGGTACACCCAATACAGATGCAGACATTGGCGAAGAGATCCTCTATTATGAGGCGTTGATGGTGTATGGCGATGT
>JBEISY010000316.1:0-3266 GCA_040375175.1 Chitinophagaceae bacterium | reverse complement strand
CCAGCTACATTCTTACTGTTGACCCGGTTCACGAATGCGTCCGGGAATGAACGCTCTTTTCCGAATAATACACCGATCTTTTTCATTGTCTTGATTTTAGGTTTGCGGCCGGTGCCGCGGCTGTCTGTATAAATCTATCTTAACCCGTTGAAAAAAACAAATTCCACTCCGGTCAATTTTAACCTCATGTGGCTATATTTGGGCCGTATGTCTGTGATTGCTGAGGGACTGATTCATTTCCACCAAACCCATCTACATTCCAAATTCCTGCACAGGGATGTGACCATCGATTTCTATATCCCTACCGGCATGCCCGAAGGGCAGCTGTATCATTTGTTGCTGATCAATGACGGGCAGGATCTCGAGAAGATGGGCTTCAAGGGCATTCTGGAGAAGCTCTATGCCCACGGTAGCATTAAGCCCGTCCTGTTTGCGGCTATGCATTGCAGTAAGGACAGGAAGATGGAGTATGGCACGGCGGGGCATCCTGATTATATGAACCGTGGTGCCAAGGCGGGGAAGTACACTTATTTCGTGATGCAGGAGCTGATCCCATTCATCCGCAAGCACCACGGCATTGATGAGTTTGTTGACAAGTCATTTGCCGGATTTTCCCTCGGCGGACTAATGGCGCTGGATATTGTCTGGAACCATCCCGCGGAGTTTCACTATGTGGGCGTATTCAGTGGCTCCCTCTGGTGGCGGTCCAAAGGTTTGGACGATGGCTATGTGGAGGAGACGGACCGGATCATGCACGCGAGGATCCGCGACGGCAAGTATGCTCCCTGGCTGAAGTTCTTCTTTCAGACGGGTGTGCTGGATGAAAAGGCAGACCGAAATAATAATGGGATTATTGATTCTATCGATGATACCCGCTCTCTCATAGAAGAGCTCGTGAAGAAAGGGTACGATGAGGATAAGGACATCGTGTACCTGGAGCTCGCGGATGGAAAACATGATGTGCCGACGTGGGGACGGGCGTTTCCATCTTTCCTGAATTTTGCATACGGTGATTAATGTGGCAATTGACGCTTCGCGAGGCATTGGGCATTGGGCACTGGGCATTGCCGGCCTGCGCAGAACCACTCGGAGTGACTGCCGGCGCGCCGCTACGCAGGGCGCGCCTTCCTACATTGCCGCACTGCCGCATTGACTAATTGTCTAATTGGCTTGGTATTCGTTACATTTTCTGCACTGCTTAATATAAAAGAGAAGGCCCAAGGTGAAACCTTGGGCCTTCTCTTTTATATTAAGCAGTGCTTAGAAAATGTAACGAATACCAAGCTGTGCTTGCCATACATCAATAAGGCCAGTGCCTTTTCTGTATGTGGTATAATCCAGGCTGCCATTCACTGCAGTCATTCGGTATATCGGCTCACCAGTAGCAGGGTTGTAACCCCTTGTTTCCAGTGGTGAAGTGTTGTTCACAACATTACCTACACCCCATTTAGAGCTGAACATGTTGCCGATATTGAAGATATCTGCACGGAGCTGGATGGTGTGACGGTTCTTGCCAATATTGGAGAACAGTTCCAGCATTGCACTCAGGTCAAAACGAGTGATCATCGGCATCAACAAACCGTTACGCTCAGCGTACTGACCACGCCTTTCGCTCAGGTAAGAATCCTGATTGATGTAGGCGTCAAATGCCCTCTTTTGTGCATCAACAGTATATGTTACGGTTTGACCGTTTACCGTTGCAGTGTACTGCTGGAAGTTCATCTCTGACTGGTTCCTTGGTACATAGAGCAGGTCGTTACCCAGAATACCATCGCCATTCAGGTCGCCGGCAACTGTGTAAGAGATACGGTTCTGCGTCTGCGACTGTGCAAACAATGACAGCTGGAGGCCGGCATGCTTGAACACCTCTGTGCGCCAGTTCAGGTTACCGATCACACGGTGACGTACTTCAAAATCACTCTGTGCCAGAGTAGGACGGTTGTTACCATTCACGGTACGGTTATCCCTCCAGCTGGAGAAGGCGATAGAACCGGCAGTGATGTAATCTTTAACATCTGAATACGTATAAGCTGCCATGAAACCGAAGCCCTTGCTACGGATGGGTTTCTCCACTTTGAAAGTAGTGATGAAAGAACCGCCGTAAGGACCACTCTTCAATACCGTTGCATCAGTGATCTTCGTGTTAACACGGGAAGCAGTATTGAAAGCAGTACCCGTCAGCAATTGACCAGTAGTGGTATTGAAAGTTGGGAACCTTGCCCTCGTATCCGGTCCGCTGAAATTAGCAGATGCTGGCCTGAGGTTGGCATTATAATACAAGGAGTTGCTAAGGCTCTGTGTGAACAGGATCTCAGCAGTTGCAACCATACCCCACCAGATGCTCTGGTCGATAGCCAGGTTAGCCCTGAATACCTGTGGGAACTTGTATGATGCTTCTGTTGTGGCGATGTTGTAAGAAGGAGCAGGTTGTCCGGGGTTGGTTACCGTTGGAATATTCCTGGTTACATCAGGGCTGAAGGGGAACTGGGTAGTGTTGTCTGTGCTGATCGCACCGCTCTGCACACCGTTGTTACCGATCTGGTTAGAGATCCAAACGAAGGCAGGGCGACCAGTGAACAGACCGATACCACCACGAACCTGTGTTTTCTTATTGCTGAACACATCATAGTTGAAACCCCACCTTGGCGAGATCATCACCTTAGCAGAAGGCAACTGGGATGTGCTGAGTTTAGTTGATTTTCCATCTTCATCCACAAAACCGAAATTGTCTACTTCGGTATTCACAAAACCACTGCCGATGAAGTAAGGAACGTCAAACCTTACACCATATACCATGGTGAAGTTATCCTGCAGGGCAACTTCGTCCTGGATATACAGACCGACGTTTGCAGATTTTGTTTGAGCGTTCCACAATACACCACCTTCCAGGTTGCTGTAAGACAGTGCATATCTCCTTAATTGAACCGGGTTGGCAGACATGTTAGGGTTTGCCAGGTGTGCATTTGCAGAGGTATAAAAATCAGCCAGTGAGTTGAACACATACTGACCATTCACGGTTGGTGTGAACTGGTTGAAGAAGGTGAAGTGCTCATAGTTGAAACCGGCAGAGATGGTATGCTTTCCTTTGAAGATGGTCACGTGGTCAGCGATCTGCCAGGTGTCTGTATTCAGGGTGTTGTTTGGTGTGAAAGGCTCAGAACCAAATGCAATATAGTTCCGGCTTGCATCCAGGATATCGATGGTTGGGAAAACGCCACCTTTTTGTGCGCGGTAGTCCCTGTTGGCCGTGTAGCCGAATGTGAATT
>JBEISY010000063.1:0-7758 GCA_040375175.1 Chitinophagaceae bacterium | reverse complement strand
GTTGAAAGGTAGCCAGGGCGACTATCGATTCCTTGCAATTCAACAACCCTAAAAGAAGAAGGGGTGCAGATACTCCACCCATTGGGAAGTGAGTGCGTGATCCATCCTGCGCCTGCTTGGCAAGTTATGGAATTCACGCCACTGCATGAGGTATAACTCCACAGACATAGCAGCCCAGCAACATAGATAGATTTAGACATAAACGATTGCTTTCTCGGAATACCGCCAGTTGCGGCCAACACTAAGAAAAGTATCCGCAAGGCCCCCAAAGAAAGCCCCGCTTTTTAGACTGCCAGCGGGGCCTTGCGGTATACTTTTGCGTTGTCCGACTTCGCCATACGGGAGCATATTGGGAAGTAAGTATCAACCGTGTTGTTTTTTTTAAAATAGTTAGTGGGTGATTTTCCTCCAAAGAGCACCCCTGCTCTTTGGATTTCTCTTCTTCTTCATCCCGTCTGCATTAAATTTAATGCTTCGTCTGCGTAATTTTTAGTGACAAGGCTTGTTTTTTTTCCAAGCCGGACATACCTCTGCCACTAAGGTTCAAGTTAACTACTTTAGGTACGCCGTTTGTCTTTGATCATGGCACCCATTTTAACCATCATCGGCATCTTTCCATGGCAAGTACACCTGTATCAACTCCATGGTTTTGCCTTTGCATTTTGGACACTCGTGTATATTCTTGCCGTACTGTGTCAGCAGTAGAACTGTGTTGGGTGTGCTCACCCTCCCGTGATGTTCAGGCAACTTCAAGGTTCGCAGGATCTGGTTGATCCTCGTCGAACGGTTGCGGTTGGCCAGGTAACCATATGAACGGATCTTCGTGAACCGCCGCGGAAGGATATGCTGACTGAACCGCCGGATAAACTCCTTGCGACTGAGCCGCATCTTTTTTTGCTTGCCTGCTTCCCGGTAGTCCTTGTACGTAAATGAGACGCTGTCATCTTCATGGACCTGCTCCAGCCGGTGGTTGCTGATGGCCACCTTATGCGTATAGCGGCCCAGGTATTCTATGACAGTGTGCGGCCCGGCAAAGGGCGCTTTGGCATACACTACCCAGTTTTTACGGTACAAGTCATTCAGCATGGCGCCCATGTCGGTATCTGCAGAAGGACGTATCGCTCCACTGGTGAGCAGTTGCTTAACAGCTTGTAAAAACTTGCCCCGGTATACCTCCGCCATCGCCTTCACAGGAAACAAGAACTGCCAGTCGTTTTTCCTCGCCTCTACCCACCTGCCTTCAGCATCTATACCACCGCCACTCACAATACAATGCAGATGTGGATGAAAGCTCAGTTGCTGACCCCAGGTATGCAGTACAGCAATGATACCGGATGTTGCACCCAGGTACTTCGGGTCCATAGAAAAACGAAGCAAGGTCTCTGAGGCTGCCCTGAACAATAAGCTGTACATCTCCTTACGGTTACCCAGTACAAGACTGTTAAGCTCATGAGGTAGTGTAAACACCACGTGATAGTACTTTACCGGCAGCAGTTCCTGCGTTCTGGCTTCTATCCACTCTTGCTTCTTTATCGCCCCGCAACAGGGACAGTGCCGGTCCCGGCAACTGTGGTACTGAACCTGCAAGTGCCCGCACGAAGGATCATTGCACCTGCTGAGGTGATAGCCAAGTTCAACGGTACGGCAGATCCTGATCCGGTGCAGTACCTTCTGTATATGAGCGTTCCCATGAGCATGAGCAGACAGATCCTCCCCAAGCAAAAGCTGCTGAAGGGTTGCCCTGGCAACCCTGGTTGGCAACATTATCTCAAGGATGTTTACTGATCTGCTCCCTTACGGAGCAGGTCATACGGGTTCACAATACCCTGTCTGCGGGTGGTTGTCAAGTGCATATAGCGCATCGTCGTCTGCAGATTACTGTGACCAAGCAACTCCTTCACCGTATGCAGATCCACGCCGTTATCCACCAGGTGGGTGGCAAAACTGTGACGGATCGTATGAACGGTGTAAGACTTCTTAGACATCCCTGCACTGGCCAGCGCGCCCTGAACCATATGCTGGATCATACGCACACTCAGCGGCTGGCCCTTGACCCTTCCGTTAAACAAGTACCCTTGGGGGCGGCAGACCAAATAATAAGCCCTGAGCTCTTCCAATACCTGCTGAGACATCAAGGTGTACCTGTCCTTCGAGCCTTTACCCTGTACCACCTTGATCCGCATGTCCTTGCTATCTACATCTGTAATCTTCACTCTCGCTATCTCGTTAACACGCATGCCAGTGCTGTAAAGCAGCATCACCACCGTGCGATGCTTCACATTAGAGATCACTTCCATCAGTTTGCTGATCTCTTCTGCGCTCATTACAGGTGGCAGCTTCTTACTCACACGGGGATAGATCAATGACGGAACCACATACGCCATCTTCAACACATACCGAAAGAAAAAAGAAATAGCCTGTGCCGCCATCCGGCACTTCTCCCGGCTACATACCAGCGTCTTTGATAAATAAACCAAATACTGGATCATCATCTCCTCAGTGTACTGCTGAGGATCAACATCGTTGTAATAAGCAAATACCATCCGCAGTTCGGAAAGATAATTTCTGGCGGTGTTGGGACTGTAATGACCGATAGATAAAAACTGGTTGGCTTTCTCCAAGGATGACAAAGCCGCAGGACTCAACGTTTTTTTTGCATGATCTTGTAGTTAAATAATGAAACAATACCTACAAGATAAATCAACCTACAGAACTCATCGCCAGTTTGGCGATGTCGGTTCAACACTTAAATGTACGCAGTAAACTTAATGCCTGCAAGCATCAAAAACGACGACAGGTGGGGGTTTCGCTGAATCAGGCACTTCCTTGGGAATCGATTTTCGTCAGAAGTTAAGGCAGGAATCCGCAGGTGTAAGTGGAAGTTGTTGCTGCAACTACATAAAGAAAGCGTGGAAAGAAACGGGAATAACGATAGCGTGAATCGGGTTGACGAGTGCGCAAAGAGGGTTGACGAAGTTTAGGGAAAGATGGGTTTTTGTTTCGTGAAATGAGCTTAGGGAGTGCGTGGATTTTATGCCCCTTGCTTTCAGCTTATTACTCCTCCAGATAATCCAAATCTTTGTGAAACGTCTCTTCGGTAAAATAGGCCGACACAATCGCAATGACCATAACAATGATGCCGGTGACAATTCCACTCTTCACCAGGCTCCAGTGCCAGCTGTCTTGAAAGAGTCCCTTGAACATGAGGTTGATCAATGGCAAAGCGCCGCGGACCATGTTAGGAACTGTGGTGGCAGCCGTGGCGCGCAGGTTGGTACCGAACTGCTCCGCACCCATCGTCACAAATATCGCCCAGAAGCCGGTGGAGAAGCCCATCATCCCACAGATCAGGTACATGGAACTATCGTTGGTATTGAATGGACTGAAGAATAGAAATATGAAGATGATGCTGGAGAGATAAAACAAGTAGAGGGTCTTCTTTCGGCTCTTGAATAACTGGCTCACAAACCCGGTGAGGATATCGCCTATCGCAATGCCAACATAGGCATACATGATGGCCTTGCCGGAATCGATCTTGTTCTCGCCGTATAACTGTGTAGCAAATCGATTGCTCAGGTTCACGAGAATGCCGATCACGTACCAGGTGGGTAAGCCGATCAAGATCGCCAGCATGTATTTCCGAAACCTCGTCTTATCGTTAAAGAACATCAGGAAATTACCTCTGCTGGCCGCGGTGGCTTTCGCAGTATGGAACATCCCGCTCTCGGCCACACTGATCCGCAGCAGCAACAGCGCAATGCCCAGTCCCCCGCCGATCTTGTAACAGAGCCTCCAATCTTGCGTGTATTGATAAATGAAGTAGGCGAACACGGCACCAAACAATCCAATGCCCGCTACCAATGATGTGCCGATACCGCGTTTGTTTTTCGGAAGTAGTTCACTTACTAGTGTAATACCGGCCCCAAGCTCACCTGCCAATCCAATTCCCGCTACAAAACGTGCCCAGGCATATTGCTCCACATTCTGCACCCAGCCCGTTATGAAGTTGGCCACAGAGTATAATAATATCGATCCAAACAATACACTGAGCCGCCCCCGCTTGTCGCCCATCACACCCCAGATCACGCCACCAATCAACAGACCGATCATCTGCCAGTTGATGATCTTGGTGCTTGCAGCAAGCATATTCGTATCCACAACACCCAAGGCACGCAGACTAGGCTCACGAACAATCGTGAACAATAGGAGATCGTAGATGTCAACGAAATAGCCTAACGCTGCAACAACTACCGCAAGGTTAAGTACCGAGGCTTCTTTGGTTACTGGCTTCATCCGGTGTAGAAAATATTATGCTTCGTTGCTGGGGTCTTCTTTCTTGCCACCACGCACGAGCTTCCAGATCACGGGCGCGGTTGTTACAAACACAATACCCAGCACAATCACCTCGAGGTGCTCTTTCAGATCAAAGTTGAATTGCGTCAGGAAAAATTTATAGAGGTAGTGCCCGGAAAACAACATCGATACGGCCCAGGCAATACAGCCCACCACATTGTAAAACATGAATTTCTTCTTGTCCATGTTCACGATCCCCGCAATGATGGGGGCAAAGGTGCGGATGATGGGAATGAACCTTGCGAAGATGATGGCGGCACCACCATTCTTATCGTAAAATTCTTTGGCAGTAAACAGGTGCTTCTTTTTAAAGAAGAAAGTGTCTTTGCGCTTGAAGAGATAGGGTCCGCTCTTGTGGCCAAACCAATAGCCCACACTGTTCCCGATCACGCCCGCAATTACTACAAGGGTTGCGATGAGTACGAGGTTGAAGAAATCACTTCCGGTATTGTACACTTCAGCAGCCAGTTCCGTGCTGTAGATGCCCGCTACAAAGAGCAGGGAATCACCGGGCAGGAAAAAGCCGGCAAACAAACCGGTCTCCGCAAATACGATAAACAAAAACAGCCACAGGCCTCCGTTCTGGATGTAGAATTCCGGATTAAGCAGGTCCCTGAACGTAATATTCAAAAGTTCAATCATCACTATGGTTTAAAGTTCCTCCTGGTTCATGATTTCGTGCGGGTTGGTGAGCTCACCTTCCCATTTAGAGACGGCCGCAGTGGCCAGTGCATTGCCGATCACATTGGTCATGGTCCTGAACATATCACAGAAGTGATCTATCGGCAGGATCAGCGCGATGCCCTCCGGTGGGATATCGAACATGGCACAGGTTGCCGTCACCACCACCAATGAAGCGCGCGGCACACCGGCAATCCCCTTGCTCGTGAGCATCAGCACCAGCAGCATGGTCAGCTGCGTGGGCAGATCCAGGTGCACATTGTACACCTGCGCGATGAAAATACTTGCGAAGGTCATATACATCATGCTCCCATCGAGATTAAAACTATATCCGAGGGGCAGCGTAAACGAAACGATTTTATTACTGCAACCAAAAGCTTCCAGTTCTTCCACCAGTTTGGGGAACACGGCTTCGCTGCTCGTGGTGCTGAAGGCGATGGCCAATGGATTCAAAATTCTTTTGATCAGTTCAAACAGTCGCTTCCCAAGGATCGCATAGCCAACGATAAGCATGACCAACCATAGGGAAAAGATGCCTACGAGGAAGGCACCATAATATTTAAGGTAAACGAAAAGAATATCCTGTACGCCATACACGGCCACTACTGCGGCCAGTGCACCAAAAACACCCAGCGGTGCAAAGTTCATCACATAACCCACCATTTTCATGATCACGTGGGCAATGGTATCTAGCGCATGAATCACCGGTTTTGCGCGATCCCCCACATGGGCCATCGCCACGCCAAAAAAGATCGAGAAGATCACGATCTGCAGGATCTCGTTGGTGGCCATCGCCTCAAAAATGCTCTTTGGGAACAAGTGCGTCACAAACTGTTCCAGGGAGAAGGCGGTGGTTTTGCCGAGCACGTCCTTCGCTGCAGCGGCATCGCCCGTACCGGGTGTGAATCCGGTTCCGGGGTGCAACACGTTCACCCAGAACATGCCTATTAATAGAGAAACCAATGAGGCCGTTACAAACCAGAGTAAGGCTTTCCCACCAATCCTGCCCACCGTTTTAACATCCCCCAGCTTGGCGATGCCCACTACAAGGGTAGAAAACACCAGCGGTGCGATGATCATCTGCACCAGCCTTAAAAAGATGGTGGTCAGCAGTTTAAGTTTCGGGGATACCGAGGCGATGGTTTCCGGGGATGCGTTAACGTGGATGAAATACCCCACCACAACACCCAGGATCATCGAGATAAAGATATAGAGGGTTAACCTGCTCCCTTTCTGCATAGGATCGCAATATAAATGACTTTCCCTATCTTTCCGAATTCAACCAAATCATCATTTACTATATTTATTACTTATGAGTTTATTCAGAACGAAGGACCTGGAAGCGATGCTCGCGCAGACGAAGGACCAGGAAAAAGGATTGAAGAGAACCCTGGGTGCGGGTAACCTGGTTGCCCTGGGTATTGGTGCCATCATCGGTGCGGGTTTGTTTGTGCGTACCGCCGCTGCTGCCGGTCAGGCCGCTGGCCCTGCCGTAACCATCTCTTTCATCATTGCCGCCATTGGCTGTGCCTTTGCCGGTCTCTGCTATGCTGAGTTTGCCGCAATGATCCCCATCGCCGGTTCTGCTTACGCTTATTCTTATGTAACGATGGGTGAGATGATCGCCTGGATCATCGGTTGGGCATTGATCATGGAATATGCCCTCGGTGCCGCCACGGTTTCCATCGCCTGGAGTGAATACCTGAACAAGTTGCTGGGAGGTGCAATCCCCTATGAATGGAGCCACTCGCCGTTTGAATCGATCACCCTCAATGGGGTGACCACATCAGGCATTATGAACCTGCCGGCGTTGGTCATCTTATTATTGCTGACCCTTCTGCTGATCAAGGGTACTCAGGAATCAGCCCTGGTGAATGCGGTGATCGTTTTCATCAAAGTGGCCATCGTTCTCGTATTCATCGCTGTGGGTTGGCAGTTCATCAATGCGGATAACCACACTCCATACATGATTCCCGAAGGTGTCAAAGGGCATGAAGGCTTTTTCACATTCGGATGGGGTGGTGTATTAAGGGGTGCTTCTATTGTTTTCTTTGCTTTCATCGGCTTTGATGCAGTATCTACCGCCGCACAGGAAGCGAAGAATCCTGCGCGTGACATGCCTATAGGTATTTTGGGGTCGCTGGTGGCCTGCACTATTCTTTACATTCTATTTGGCCACGTCCTTACAGGCGTAGCGCCTTACACAGATTTCACAGATCCTACCAAGGGTCAGGAAGCTTCCGTAGCTTATGCCATCTCGGCTTATATGCCGGGCTATGAATGGCTAGCCAGCGCCGTTACGATAGCCATCCTCGCGGGCTTCTCCTCGGTGATCCTCGTGATGTTGATGGGCCAGAGCCGGATCTTTTATACGATGAGTAACGACGGATTGATCCCCAAAGCATTTGGCGATCTGCATCCGAGATATAAAACGCCTTACAAGGCCAACTGGATCCTCTTCGTTTTCGTGGGTCTTTTTGCTGCATTTGTACCTGGACATGTGGCGGGCGACCTGACTTCATTTGGTACGCTCTTCGCCTTCGTGCTGGTGAGCCTTGGCGTTTGGATCATGCGCAGAAAAGCACCAAACATGGCGCGTCCATTCAAAACTCCATGGGTGCCGGTTGTCCCTATTTTAGGCGCTGTAGTTTGTACATTTATGATAGGCGCGATTGATATCCGCACGCTGAAATTCGCCCTGGTCTGGATGATCATCGGTCTGGT
>JBEISY010000035.1:0-10040 GCA_040375175.1 Chitinophagaceae bacterium | reverse complement strand
TTTTATAAGCCAACAGGAAGTAAAGGTGTAATCAAAACTGAGTTTGGTTACCATGTCATGGAAGTCCTGAACCAAAAGAATTTTGACGAAGGATACAAAGTAGCCTATCTCTCCAAAAGAATTGAGTCTTCTGAAACAACTGACAACAGTGCATCTACAGCGGCAACGCAGTTTGCTGGAAACAGCAGGGACCTGAAATCTTTTGAGGCCAACGTTCTGAAGAACAATCTCAACAAGCGCCTGGCAGATAATATCCGCGAGATGGATTATAGTGTTGGTGATCTCGCTAACAGGCAGTTTGTAAAGTGGATCTATGACAGCAAAGTGGGTACAGTATCTGAACTGTTCGACTTCAAAGATAAATATGTTGTTGCGGTAGTAACAGGTGTTTATGATGAAGGTGTTCAGTCTGCCAAAACTGCGAGGGTAATGGTTGAGCCCATCCTTCGTAACCAGAAAAAAGCAGAACAGATCAAGAAGAAAATAGGTACGGCAAATTCATTACAGGCTATTGCCAACGCAACTGGATCTTCTGTTGGATTGGTTGACACACTTCGTTTTGGCGATGCATTCATCCCCAACATCGGTCCTGAGCCGAAAGTGATTGGTACGTCTTTCAATAAAGCCAACCAAGGCAAGGTTTCTGCACCGGTTGCAGGAAACAGCGGTGTGTTTGCTGTACAGGTAAACAGCGTTGGCGCGGTATCCAGCCTCGGCATTGATCCAGAGGGGCAGCGTAAAGCTATGGTGCAGCAATTGAGGCAATATGCATCTTATGGTGCATTTGAATCACTGAAGAAATCAGCTACTATTAAAGATACAAGACGCGAAGCTGGTTTCTAGTTCGCAGGGCGCAGGTCGCAAGTTCGCAGGAGGGTGTTCTTTAACAAAGGACACCCTCCTGTGTTATAAATAAGATTGTAATTTTGTAGCCAGATGAGTGAACTCGTAAATAAAGTAGCGGAAAGCGGGCTGATCACGCTGGATCTTGAGGTCTATTATCCCCAAGACGAGATCCTGTCTTTTGATCTTACAGAACACCTCTTTATGGGGCAGATCCTGAAAGAGAAAGACTTTAGGGCATCCCTTCAATCTCTCGACTGGTCTGTGTTCCAAGGCAAAACGGTAGCGCTGTATTGCTCAGCAGACGCCATCATTCCCTTATGGGCCTATATGTTGGTGACGAGTTACCTCAAGCCATATGCCAAGAGGGTTCTCTCTGGTACACCAGAAGAAGCAAGGAAGCAGTTATTTATTGATAATATACGATCCCTGGATCCTACACAATTCTCCGGCTCGCGCGTAGTAGTGAAAGGCTGTGGCGACACTCAACTCGGCGAATATGCATTTGTAGAAATCACTTCTTTACTGCAACCTGTTGTAAAGTCTTTAATGTACGGGGAACCTTGTTCTACCGTTCCAGTGTATAAATTGAAGTAATTAACTCACCCTAAAGACTCACCCTTAGGCCTTTCTTCATCAGAACCATCCACGTTTTTTAAACACCCACAACATCCACAAGGGGATCAGCAGCATCATGCCCACGGCGAAATAGAAACCCCACTGATGATGCGCATAGGGAATGATATCGAAATTCATTCCAAATATCCCGCCAATCACGGTTGCCGGCGCCAGTAAACAAGTTACGATGGCCATGACCTTCATCACCTCGTTCAGTTTCACATTCACATTGTTGATGTGCAACTCCTGCATGTTCATCATTACGTCCCGATAGTTTTCACTCAAGTCAAAGGCCTGCATAATATGGTCATACACGTCTTTGAAATACTTAGTAGTGCGGTCGTCCAGCAACTCACTTTCACTCCTGATGATGGCCCCAACCATATCCCGAACCGGTGCAATATTGCGTTTTAAGACAATCAACTCTTTTCTCAGTCGGTTGATCTTGATGAGCGATCGTGTACTTGTTTTCCTGATCAACTCCTCTTCGAGTACTTCAATTTCATCCCCGAGGCGCTCCATCACTAAAAAATAATTGTCTACAATAAGATCTATCATTGAATAACATAGATAGTCTGCCGAACGGGCACGGATCTGGCTCTTGGGGAGTTTGAGTTTTTGTCGCAACGGATTGAACACATCCCTGCTTGCATCTTCCTGGAAAGAGATCACAAAATCTTTTCCCAGTACGATGCTGATCTGTTCTGCTTCAACGGTACGCTTCTCGTTGTTATAATACAGCATATTCAACAAGCAGAACATCACATCTTCCACCTCGTCCATCTTCGGGCGCTGGTTCACGCTTAGGATGTCTTCTACCAACAAGGCGTGAATATCAAAATGCTGGCAAACCCGCTCCACATCATTCTTGCGAAGCCCATCAATATTGATCCAACTGAGTTTATTTGAATTTTTATAGCCGAAGCAATCATCAACTTTGTTGCTTTCAAACTCTGTGATGTTATCAGCATCATAGTCGTACACAAAAACCCGGATTTCGGCAGCCTCTTCCCGCACAGGGATCACGGTAGGGTTAACACTTAAGATCTCCTTTGTCCGCTGGCTACCGAATAAAAGATCCAGGCCCAGAAATTTAGTAATGCCGTTCATGGCAGAAAATTAAAGCTATTTCGCAGAACTAAATGCGCGTGTTCGTATCAACGATATGCCCCCACCTCAGCCAGTTTAACCGGTTGTGGCGTATTGGTAAAACGAACAGACTCCAGCGCGTCAGGAAAAATCTGCGCCGTCATCACCAGTTCGCCAGCGCCCACATATAACTCAGCAATGCTCTGGTCAAACAGGAGCCTGAAGTGCAACTGGCCGCGAGCCGCTCCGGGAACCACCTGTTTGAACACCCCCAGCTTTTTGAAGGCTTCATTAGAAAACAGCTTGGAACCCCCGGACCTATTCAGTTCCACTTCCCTTGTTTTGGGATCATACCGGATCACCAACTCCTGGTTCCCCAGCATCATCTCTGCCACCTGCGCGTCACCCCCATCGGCCCAATCCCATTGCAGATCAAAAGATGCCGAGGGCAGAGGTATGGGGGCAGAGGGCGTAAAAGATTTCGCCGGGCCAATTAAAGCGTTTAGTTGGTCAACAGGCTGTTGCACGAGAACCCACTCATTTCCAATCTTTTTCACCGCAATGGAGCGGGGCAAAGACATGGCGCCGCGCCATTTTCCTGCCGGGATCTCGTTGGCATAGTTCCAATTGTTGACCCATCCAATACTGACCGGCCCAATCGCTGGCAATGTATTATTGTATGTAATGGCAGCATAGTAGTCGGGTCCATAATCCGGGCGGTAGATCTTGCCGGAAGGGGATTCATTCTTGAATCTCGTCCCATCAAATTCGCCCACAAAGTATTGCATGTAGGGCGCTGGGGAATGCATCAACACCCATTTGTAATTACCCGGACTGCCGATGATAGGCGCGCGGAAAAGATCCGGACACTCCCAAATACCGGTGGTGTCGCCGGCCGGACCAAAATCACTCATGAAGGTCCAGGCCTTGAGGGATTTCGACTGATAGAATTGAATTTTTTTCTGATCAGGCACCACTACAGACATCACCCAGCGCCTGGTGGCATCGTGCCAGAAAACCTTCGGATCCCGAAACTCCTTCAGTTCCAGGTCCAACACAGGATTGAAATCAAATTTTGTAAAAGTGCGACCAGAGTCCAAGGAATGCGCAATATGCTGGGACTGGTTCTTACCCTCCATGTGGCCGGTGTAAATAGCCACCATTGGTACCTGGCCAACCTTCTTCACAAAACCAGAAGTATTAAGGGGATCCATTACCGCAGAACCCGAGAAGATCATCACGCCGTTCTCTTCGGCCAAGGCCAAAGGCAGCTCGGTCCAATGCATCAGGTCTTTGCTGACTGCATGTCCCCAGCTCATATGACCCCAGGTATTGCCCTGCGGATTGTATTGATAGAAGAGGTGATACTCGCCACCAAAATAGACCAGACCGTTGGGATCATTGATCCAGTTTTGCTCCGGCGTGAAGTGAAACCGGGGCCGGAATTTTTCCTGCGGTGCGGATTGGGAAAACGAAGAAACAGATATCAGTACTGCAAATAGAAAAAGGCAAACCTTACGCATCACTATTTCTTTTCAGCAATTTAAATGCTTTATTGCTTTGAAGCGGGAGATTTTCCTAACGACTTCCTTAATTCCGTCAGCGCGGTCATATAATCCCTGGCGTATTGGTAAAGATCCTTGCGGATCTCGGCCAGTTTGGTTTCTTCATTCAACAGATCCTGCGGCAAGGCTCTACCTTCCTCGAGCCGGCTTCTCACGATGGATATCTTTTCTTCCTGCACCTTCAATTTGCTGCGCTGCAGTTCCAGCATCTTGGCGGCATAGGCGGTTTTATTATTGCTGTTGATGGTTTCGTAATAGGCCTGTTGTTGCAGTTTGCGCAGGGTTTCTTTCTCGTTCTCATATTGAAACCTCGCCTGCTCCAGCTGCGCTTTTTTCTCACCACTGCCGAAGATGGGGTAACGGATGTTCAATCCCAGGAAAGAGCTACCATACCAATTGGTAAATGGATTGAAACGATTGGTGAAATTGGTGGCACCGAGGTATCCTTCAAAATTCACGACAGGCAGCTGCTCCGCCTTCGTTTGCTTCACATTGATTTCAGCGATCTTCATGTTCACCGATTGTCGCTGGACGTCCGCCCGCTGATTCACCTCTTCCTTGGTTACATTGATCGTTGTGCGCCACCCTTCAGAAGAAGGAAGCGCATCTTCCAGTTTTTCTTTGGGCATAATCAGCTGCACAGCATCATAACCCATCAGGTAGCTGAGATAAACCTGATCGCTATAAGTATCCAGCTGCGTTTTTTCCAACTCAATGGATGATTCACTCATGATCAATGCGGCCTCGCGCAAATCCTGGTCCAGCGCCCTACCCTGCTTCACCTGCTCATTGATTACATCGATATTGCGTTTGTTTCTTTCCAGGTCTGATGCATAATAGCCCGCCTTTGCAGCATCAAGCATGATATTGTACCAGGTCTTTACAATTTCTTCTTCGCGATCCGCCAGCAATTGTTTCTGATCCGCCAGCGCAAGCTCTTCACCCAGTTTGTTTCCATCCAATGTGGCCAGCTTAGCCGGATCATAGATGGGCTGTTTCAAACGGATACCCGCAACACCGTTCCATGGGGTACCGAAACGAATGGGGATCAACTCTTTTGGATCATTGGCCGGGTTAAATGCATTGGCCGGCAACACGCTGGTTTGAATGATGGGATTGAATCGATAATCACCCTCCAGTGTAAGCTTCGGTTTGTATGACGACTTTGCTTCGCGTGTAGCAGCTCGGGCATAGGCGATGTTCCGTTCTGCATTGCGAAGATCCGGCTGTTGCTTCCGCGCAATTTGCAAGGCCTCTTCCAGCGTCATCGTTAACACGCTGTCTTGTGCTTGCACAGCCATCGTTAGTAAACAGGATATGATCAATAAAACACGTTGCATAAAATATATTTTAACCCCTGAACACAGAAGCGGGTTCCAGCGAAACAATGCGCTTGATCGCAAAGGCCGCACCGCCAACAGAAATCACCAGGGTGATCAGAAAGAATGTGATGATGATGGGAATGGTATATTCAAACGTTGTGCCCGCATTCGCGATCCCTCTTCGGAACATCTCCATAAAAAGATAGCCGATGAGGAAACCCACCAACGCAAATAGAAAAGCTTGTAACAAGATCAACCGCGTGATGTAACCATTGGTGGCACCAATGGCTTTCAGGGTTCCATAGTCTTTGATCCTGTCCAACGCCGCAGAATACATGGTAAGTCCGATGATGAAAAATCCTGCGATCAACGCAAAAACAATCAGTGAGCCCACGCTGAAACCAATGCCACTGTTTCCCAGGACGAAACTCACGGTGGACTGTGCGAAGTCTGTTGACTTCCACGCACGCATCCCAAAGATCTGTTTGTTGATGCGGTCCCGCACAATTGCAGGATCTGTTCCCGCAACAACCTCCACCAGCACAGCGCTGAAATTGTTGTTGGGACTGCCACCGAAGTATCTCGCCTTTTCAATATTAGTGAACATGAAGATGCCGCCAAAGCCACGCACGCCCTTGGTTTGCGCGGCAATGAATGCCTTCTTTCCGTTGATTTCGAAATTGGTTCCAAGGGTTGCGCCACCTAATGAGTTACGGTCATAAAAATCCGCACTAACGGCGCCTTCTTCCAAAAGTTTATCTACCGAACCACCCACGATCTTCCCTGCGCGCAAGCCAACTTTAGTATACGGCGCATCGCTGCCGATGAGCTGCACTCCCGCAGTGGTGCCATCATCAAACCTCGCTGTGCCACCGGCCACCACTAAAGGATATACCGCTTTCACACCTTCAATACTCTGGATCTCATACACCTTGCGCTGATCTATTTTTCCCAGTGCATTCACATTGATGGTCTTTGAATCCACCACCCAGAGATCTGCATCAGAGTTGGTGATCAGTGATTTCATTGCACCCGTTAGAAAAAGAAAAATACCGGTCTGCTGACCAATCAGGAAAATGCTGATCACAATCCCGATGACAATGCCAAGGCTCTTGGCTTTGTCGTACTTCATGAACTGCCATGCGTAGCGTAGCATTTTCTTTTATTTAATGTTGATCACACATTCCACCTGCCGGTTGATGAGCAGGTCTTGTTTATTGAGGACGATGCGCACCTCGCGCACCCTGCGGTCTTCCTTCTCTCCCACTTGGTCGCTGAACAGGGATTTCTTTTTCAGGAATGGCGCGGTATAGGTCACGGTACCTGTGGCCACTACATCTGTATAACCTTTGTAGCGGATCGTGGCCTGCTGTCCTGGTTTTATTTTGTCTGCAAACAACTCATCGATCTCACACAAGGCACTCAGCTTACCGGCAGGTGCAAATTCCGCGAAGGCTTGTCCAGTGGTTACCACCTCGCCGGGCTTCACATCCACTTGCAATACGAGGCCATCTGATGGCGCGGTAACCGTGTATTTGGAAACGGTTGTCCTTGCGGTATTAACCTGCTGACGCAATTCGTTGATGCGTTTTTCTGTTACGCCCAGGGTTGCGCGCTGGTTCTGCAAGGCGATGCGCTTGTTGTTGACATCGGCCTGTGCGTCATCCATTTTTTGTTTGGTTTCTGCACCTTTCTCCACCAGCCTTTTGGTTTTAACGAGGTCCTCTTCCGCCTTGCGCAAATTTTCTTGTGCTTCTGCTATTGCTGCGCTATTTACAGAGATCTGTGCATTTTCCGTCTCCAACCTCCTACCCGCCTCTGCGACCTGCGAACTCTGAACAGAGTTATCCAACACTAGAATGGGCTGCGACCTTCTAACGCTGTCGCCTTCTTTGATCAGCAGCTGTCTAATGATGCCGGTTTGATCTGATGATAAATTGATCAGCCCGCCTTCCGGTTCAATTCTTCCTATGCCCACTACTTCTGTTGCTTGTGGGATCACAAGGCTGTCTTTCTTTGCCGCATCGGCCGCTTCTTTTTTGTCGCCGCCACAGGAGGCCAGCGTAGCGATGAGCATAATGGTTGCTAAATACTTCACGTCAAATAGTTTGATTGATTTCTGTTTTGCTGACTTCGCCGCCGGCCACATACACGATCTCATCTGCATAAGGCTTCAGTCGCATATCATGCGTCACCACGCCCAACGCCTTGCCGCCCTTCGCCAGGTTCTTGAGTTCTTCCATGACGGTATGTGCGGAGTTGTTATCAAGGCTCGCCGTAGGTTCATCGCAGAGCATGATCGGCGGATTGGTGGCGAGTGCGCGGGCAATGGCCACACGTTGTTGTTCACCACCGCTGAGCATTTTGGGCAGGCTCTTCGCGCGGTGCATCATGTTGAGTTTCTCGAGTGCCTCTTGTGCCCTCCTCTTTGCTTCAGCATCGCTCACGCCCATCAGTTTCATGGGAAGCATCACATTCTGCTGCGCACTGAGTGGTGCGAGCAAATTGAATTGCTGGAACACAAAACCGATTTTATTGAGTCGTATTGCCGCCATTTTGCGGTCATTGAGCTGACTTGTCTTGATCCCATCGATAATCACTTCTCCGGATGTGGGATAAATAACGCATCCCAGCAAAGAGAGCAGGGTGGTTTTGCCGGAACCCGACGGACCGATGATGAGGGTGAGTTTGCCTGTTTCCAAATCCATGTTGGATGGCTTAAGGGCGGTGATCACAGAGTCCCCACTCTTAAACTCTTTGGACGCATTGATAACCTGAGCAATGATCATGTGTGTATTTTCAAACGCCCTAACGGGCCCGAGTGTTAAACAAACATGTATCAAAAAGGTTAAGCCACAAGCGCCGCAGCACCAAAAACACCGGCGCTATCACCGAGACTTGGTTTCAGCACGGGCACGTCTAACCGATTATTGAAAATGTATTTGCCGAGTGCAGCAACGCCATCGGTATAAATAGAATCAATATTGCCCACGCCGCCACCAATCACGATCACATCGGGATCAAGGATATTGGTGAGGTAAGAAACAGCGCGACCAAAATATTCATGTAGGCGTTCTAGTGTTGCTCTTGCATGTGGATCATCATGATCCTTCACGATGTCTTTGAGTTTTTTCTCCTGGCCGGAGATGGATGCGTAGTAGCGTTGCAGGCCCGGACCGGAGAGGATGGTTTCCACGCAACCCACTTTGCCGCAATAGCAGGGTCCGCCGGATTGGTCTAAATAATTATGACCCCATTCCCCGGCGATGCCGTGTTTTCCGTTCCACACCTTGCCGTCCATGACGAGGCCGCCGCCTACGCCCGTGCCCATGATGATGCCGAAGACCATGCGCGCATCCGGTGCTTTTTCTTTGACCACGCCCCAATGTGTTTCGGCGAGTGCGAAACAGTTGGCGTCATTGGCCAGTTCAAAAGAGATGCCCAGCTTTTCTTCGATGTCTTTTTTCAGCGGTTGCCCGTTGAGCGAAGTGCTGTTGCAGTTCTTCATCGTGTGGAGGATGGGGTCAAGAACGCCTGGTGTGCCCATGCCGATGCGGGTGGGCGTGAGGCCGGAGTCTTTGGAAAGTTGTTCAACGAGTTTGGCCAGCTGGCCGATGACATGATGATAGCCTTTGTGGCCTTCGGTGTCAATACGGCTTCTAAGCAACGGTTTGGGGTCGTGGATCGATGGCAGGATCACACCTTCAATCTTGGTTCCACCAAGATCGATTCCCCAGATGGGAGATTGGGTCATAAACAGCTTTAAATCGTTTAAGCACGGGTAAGGTATGAAAATTTATTTCAGAAAAGTGCATATATTCCGTATTGAACCAACCCTGCTTCCCATGAGCTTTCCTGTACGTATTGCCCTGATTGCCGCCCTCGGCGGTTTCCTCTTTGGCTTTGAAACTGCGGTGATCTCCGGCGCGGAAAAAACCCTGCAGAGTCTTTGGAGCCTGAGTTCCTTCTGGCAGGGCTTTACGGTTGCGGCCAGTTTGCTGGGAACCGTGCTGGGTTCAGTGGTGGCCGCGGCCCCGGCCCAGAAATATGGCCGGAAGAAAGTGCTGACTGCCATTGCACTAATGTATTTGTTGAGTGCACTGGGTTGTTCCCTGGTTTCCAGCTGGGCCTTGTTCATTACGTTCCGGTTCATTGGCGGACTGGCGGTGGGTGCGTCATCAGTTGTGGGGCCGATGTATATTTCGGAGATTTCTCCCGCAAAAATGCGGGGAAGATTGGCGGGATCCTTTCAATTGATGATTGTTTTAGGGATTTTTGTGGCCTATATTACAAATTACCTGTTCCGCGATTCCGGTCCGGATTCCTGGCGCTGGATGTTGGGGGTAATGGTGATTCCAGCGGGCTTGTTTGCCCTGCTGGTACGTTCAATTCCCGAGAGTCCGCGCTGGCTGGCGCTGAACCATCAGGTGAACCTGGCCATACCGGTGATGGAGCGGATCGGGGAGGAGAACCCCGAGGCGGCGATTAAGGAAATACAGCGGTCCGTAGAGAAGACGGATACATCAGAAAAACTCTTCCAGAGCAAATACCGCAAACCCATTGTTTTTGCGGTGTTGCTGGCCATGTTTAACCAGTTGGCCGG
>JBEISY010000432.1:0-2239 GCA_040375175.1 Chitinophagaceae bacterium | reverse complement strand
GGCGCACGCCAACTTTCGGCCCGTGGACAACGGTCGCCTGGTCTACTCGGCGCCGTGTACGCCCGCGTCGGTGCGCGTGCGCAAGAGCATCCCGTCGCATGTCAAGCCGCTGCCGGGCTACGCCGAGTTCCTGGCCGAGCTGATCAGGGCTTTTACGGAGCGATTTCACCAGCGCAAAAAGCACCACGGTATAATCTCCTTCAAACTCTGGTTTGGTCTCGCTCACCTGAAAGGCAGACTCGTCTGCCTCCACACCATATAAGCGCTTCAAGGCGTCATTTACCGTTTCCCGTATCTTAACTGTGATCATGCCGAATGATGTATCTTGTTTCCTGAAATAGTTGGCAAATGTACAACAGAACACGCTTATACCCACTGTTGATCCTTTGGTTCTCTCTTGCCTGTAAAACCCCGCAACATACCGTGCAAATACCCAGTTTTGATACCCAGGGCCACCGCGGCGCCCGCGGACTGATGCCGGAGAACACGATTCCCGCCATGATCCGTGCACTGGACCTCGGCGTCACCACCCTGGAAATGGACGTAGTGATTAGTAAAGACAAGCAAGTAGTTGTGTCTCACGATCCTTATTTTTCTTCGGAGATCAGCACCAAGCCGGATGGCAGCAGTTTTACAGCAGCAGAACAGTTGAAGTATAATTTGTATGCCATGGACTATGCCGAGATCCGCCGCTGGGACGTAGGACTGAAACCAGTGGCCAGGTTTCCACAGCAACAAAAGATGGCAGTGTATAAACCCTTGCTTTCTGAGCTGATTGACAGTGCAGAACACCACTCCCGCGTGAGTAAACGAAGTTTACCTTTTTACAATATCGAAACCAAATCTGACACCCGTGCAGAAGCCGGGGGATACCAGCCAGATCCCGAAACCTTTACTGACCTGCTGATGGCCGTAGTAAACCAAAAGGGGATCACCCAACGCACCATCATCCAAAGCTTTGATGAACGTACCCTGCAGGTCATGCACCGGAAGTATCCCAAGGTGACAACGGCCTACCTGATTGAGGGAACCGAGAAAAATACGATCGAACAAAATATTGCGAAACTCGGCTTTACGCCATCGATCTATTCCCCGGAACATACCCTTGTGACCGCAGAAATGGTGAAGTACTGCCGGGAACATAAAATCAGGCTGATCCCCTGGACGGTCAATACGAAAGCGAGGATAGAGGAGCTAAAAGCCATAGGTGTGGATGGGATCATCTCAGACTATCCCAACCTGTTCTAGCATTGTTGTATTTTTGCCATTGAAACTGCATGCATGCACGTTATTGAAGTAACAGACAAGTCTACCCGAAAAGCCTTCCTGGATGTTCCCCGTATATTATACGCCAAAGACAGTTTATGGGTTTGTCCGTTGGATAACGATGTAGAATCCGTCTTTGATCCCGCACGAAACAACTTCCACCAGTTTGGCGTCTGTACCCGTTGGATCCTGAAGAACGGCGACGGAAAACTGATCGGCAGGATTGCCGCCTTTGTCAATAAAAAGAAGGCTTACAATTACGAACAGCCCACCGGTGGCTGTGGATTTTTTGAATGTATCGATAACCAGCAGGCAGCGGATCTTTTGTTTGATACGGCACAAAACTGGCTGAAAGGGCAGGGGATGGGCGCCATGGATGGGCCCATCAATTTTGGCGAGAACGATATGTGGTGGGGACTGTTGGTGGAAGGATTTACTGTTCCTTATTATGGTATGAACTATAATCCGCCGTATTATAAGCGACTGTTTGAGCATTACGGATTCACTACGCTCTATGAACAGATTTCCAACAAACTCTATCCCCAGAAACCATTCCCGGAACGCTTCACCAAGATCGCCAATTGGGTGGCCAGGAAGCAAGGGTTCAGGTTTCAGCATTTAGTGATTAGAGAGCTTGATAGATATGCTGCGGATTTTAAGGAGATCTATAATGATGCCTGGCAGGACTTTGAAAATTTCACCCCCATCACCGATGCTACCATCCGCGAAAGCTTTGAAAAGATGAAGCCCATCATCGATGAAAACCTGGTCTGGTTTGCCTATGTAGATGATGAACCCGCTGCCTTCGTATTGATCCTCCCGGATACCAACGAACTGATCAGGGGGCTGAATGGTAAACTCAACCTGCTAGGCAAACTTCGTTTCCTATACAACAAACACATTGTTAAAAATACGAAGATGCGCGCCGTGATCATGGGCACCAAAAAGAAGTTCCAGAGCCTCGGCCTTGAAT